>CALGPR010000446.1 GCA_937960425.1 uncultured Lentisphaeria bacterium | reverse complement strand
GTCGTATGCAGTCAGCATAACGATTTTCTCACCCTGCTGTTTCATTTTGCGAAATGTCGAAACTGTATATTTTTTCATAAAAAACATCCTGTAATGTGCCGCGTGGCAAATCAGAAAAGTGATGTCGCGACAGAATCAATAGAAATGAATTGCTATCAATAACTATACCGTTTAACCAAAAAAAAGCAAATTTGACCTTTTATTTTATCCTTCATGAAGCTATCTTGTCTCAGTGTTAACTGGAAAAAAGAGGTTTTTGATATGAAGAAAAAGAAAAAGAAACGCCTGCAGCGGATTGCCCGCAGAAAAGAAAACCGTGCGCAGCAGCGTGGGAAACGCGAAATTCTCACTGGAGTAATCTCGATCGGCAACGGGAATTATGGGTTCGTTAAAGTTGCGCCGCAGGAAGACGGCACTCCTGTCGAAAATGATTTATTTGTGCCGCCGCGCTTTTTATACGGGGCAATGTCCGGGGATACGGTCAAAGTGGAAATTCTCCCTGATCGCCCGAAATTTTCCGAAACCGATGGAAACACCGACCGCGGCCGAGTCGCCAAAGTGATTGAAATCTTGAAACACGCTCGCGATACTATTGTCGCAGAAGTTGTCAATCGCCATGAAGCTCGTCCATTGAACCGAAAAATCCGTGACAACATTTTTCTTTCCAACGGGCCGCAGGGCGCACAGCGCGGCGATTGGGTGGAATTGAAACTTCTCCATGACAAAACCGACGGAGAAGATCATTATGGTAAAGTCATCCGCAAAATCGGAGAAGCCGGAGTCATTCAAAGTGATCTGGATGCCGTGATGGCGGAATTTGATCTGATGCCCCCCTACACGGATGAAGAAAACCGTGAAGCAGCAGCATTGCCAATTCGGGAAATTACGCGGGAAGATTTGCGCTCTTCCTTTGCCGTTACAATTGACCCTGTCGATGCCAAAGACTATGACGATGCCGTCGGGATTGTCGAAGTCCCTGACGCTCCATCTTATGAATTGACAGTTGCTGTGCATATCTCCGATGTTGCCGGAAGAATTACGCCGGATTCAAAGTTTGATAAAAAGGCGTTCAAACGTTCCTTCACCAGCTATCTACCGGGCCGGACGCTTCCCATGCTTCCCAAAGACTTGACAAAAGCGATCAGCCTCACCGCAGGCCAGGATAACTTTGCACATACAGTGCTTCTGGTTGTCGATGTTCGCAACGGAAAAATTCTCCGTGCCCGCCGCTGCCACTCCATTGTTCACATTGCCAAACGGCTTGATTACGAAACAGTGCAGCTCTTCATCGATACCGGGGTTGCCCCGGAAGATTGGACAGAACAAGAAAAAACAAATATTCAAACCCTGGTGGATGTTTCCCGGAAAGTCCGTGCATCACGCCGGAAACAGGAAGAATTTCTCACCATGGAAATTCCTGAAATCCGCGTCTTGTGCGATGAAGGGGAAAATAAAATCCTTGGAATTTCCCGGAAAGTTCAACGAGAATCAGAACAACTGATCGAAGAATTTATGCTTGCCGCTAACAGCGCAATTGCCGCGGAACTGGTGAATCGTTCCATTCCCGGCCTGTTTCGCGTCCATCCAGAGCCGGATCCGGAAAAGCTTTCCGAATTTGTTGATCTTGCAGCCAATACTTTCGGGCTTCCTATCGGCGACTTATCCAACCGGAAGGAATGCAATGAATTTCTGGATTCCCTGCCGGATGACCCGAGACGCCCTATTGTGCTCAATGCGTTTCTCCGGTCAATGGCACGGGCAAACTATCAGGCAAAACCTTCATTGCACTTCGGATTGGGAAAACTCCTTTACAGTCATTTCACCAGCCCCATCCGGCGTTATCCAGATCTGCTTGTTCATCAGCAACTGTGGGCTTTTGACCTCAATCAACGTCTGCGCTCCAAGGCGCTCTGCGAAAAATTCGGTCTGGAATGCTCTGCAAAAGAAGAAAATAATGACAATGCCTACTACAGTGCAAATGATCGCTTGAAGCTGCGATATCTGGACGAACACCTTGGAAAAGACCGTGATCTGGTCTATACCGGAGTCATTGCCCGACTGCTCAACCATGGCTTCCAGGTTGACATTGAAGAACTTGGCGTTTACGGTTTTGTCCCGATAGAATCTCTCCCCGGTCATTGTGAAAAAGTAGACAAAGAGATTCGCTCTCCGCACGGGAAACATGTTTATAAAGTAGGTGATCTGATTTTGCTGACACTCAAGGATGTGGATTTCTCTCGAGGAAATGCGGTTTTTGCACCTGCCACTCCGGATCAAATTGCAAAAGCTCCACGTGCTCAAATAATTACAGAAAATTAACATCTCCCCGAAAGCGACTTTTTCCCTTTTGCGTGGTATGGGAAACCTCAAAGTCCTTTCTTTTGTAAAAATAAAAAAATACGCGCATTCAGTGTGGAACTGAATGCGCGTATTCTTTACACCGGCGATTAGTTCGTGGCTTCTTCCACAGCCTTGGTCACTTCGGTAGCATTGCGCTGTTCAACCGCATTCTTGACGTTTTCCGCAGCATTCTTGCTCTGAACCAGAGCTTCCGCAGCGTTATTGGTTGCCGGCTCAGCTTTTTGCTCTCCACAGCCGCAAAGCATTGCACCCATGCAAAGGCAGGCAAGCCCGGAAAGAATCATTGTTTTTTTCATAAAGACCTCCTTGTAAGTTGTATCTATTATTCAATAATACAACTGATTCTAAAAAAAACAATAAGAAAAAAAGAAAAATTTCCTATTTTCAGAGAAGAAAATTCGGCAATACTATCGTAATTCATTGATATTTAATTTTTTAATATATGAT
>CALGPR010000445.1 GCA_937960425.1 uncultured Lentisphaeria bacterium | reverse complement strand
AAAGTTCTTCCTGTTCCACAACAGCGGGTTCTTCCGGAGACAGATCTTTCGTGCCGGTATGGCACCCGGGTAATAAAAAAGAAAGACCTGAAGCTATGCCCAGAAGAAGAAAACGTGTAAAAAAATGAAATTTCATAGATTCGGCAACTTTACTATCCGTTCAAGTGATGATATTCTATTTATATCTATTTCTGTAATAATATTCTTCTTGAACAGGAAAAAATCAAACGATCAAGGCTTCGGTTTTCCGGAAAAGCACAGCATTTCCAATGACGATTGCCGGGATTATTTCAAAGAAAGGTTGTTTTGCAATGGCATTGCCTGTCATTACATTGCCTCTGGGGGCGCTCGGAACCAATTGCTATATTATTTCGTATAAAGGTCAAATTTACGTCATAGATCCCGCAGCAGAAGCAGATACTATTCTGCTGGAGTTGGAAAAACTTCATTGCGAAAAGCCGGTTATTTTACTGACACATGCCCACTTTGACCACATCGGGGCACTACCCGAACTGGCAAAAAGATTTGGACAGCTGCAAATTTTTCTATCCGCCGGAGACCGGGAACTTTACAAAAGTCCACTCAATGCTTACCCTCCATTTTGTCCGCCGATTAAAAATCTTCCGGAAACTTCTGCGGAGAGCAGCAACCTTGACTGTGAGATTTTACCGACTCCCGGACATACCCGGGGCGGCGTCTGTTTTTATTTCCCGGAATTAAAGACTCTTTTTTCCGGTGATACTCTCTTTGCCGGTTCTGTTGGGCGCACTGACCTTGGCGATGGAGATATGAAGCAACTTCTCAATTCGGTTCGAACCAGGCTCTGGAGTCTGCCCGATGACACTGCTGTTTATCCCGGACATGGAGGCTCAACCACAATTGGCCGGGAAAAGAGAACCAATCCATTTTTCTTATAATGGGAAACAAATACGTTTGACTTGAAATGGGAATTACAATGCAGGAAAGAAAAAAGAAAGCAGGTAGTATTTTCTCAGACAGAAAATTAAAATAAGCCCTTGCGGACCCGATGCATTATTATTCGAGAATAACCTGCTTTCTGGAGAATACAATACCGTTTTGTAGAATATTTGCAAGCAGCTAAATGGAGAAAAAGCGTTTTTTACAAGTTTTTCACTGTCAGCTTGCATATTTGCAGAAAAACAGTATTCTATATTATTCCAGTAATTCGAAACGTTGTGACAATAAATTGAAAACAAAAGAAAAGAGATAATTATGGGTATTGCTTTTAAAAATGAACTGGAAAAGGTCAGCTATGCTCTTGGGGTTAATATGGGAGAATACTTTGCCCATCTTCCCTTTGATTTGAATCCGGATATGGCCATTCGCGCTATTACCGACTTTTTCAAAAATCAGATTCAGATGCCCCCGGATGAATATCAGGAGATGATGAAACGATTTCAGCAGATGATGACGGAAAAGACTCAGAGCGAAGTTGCAAAAATTGCAAAAGCAAATGCAGAAGCGGAAGAAGCATTTCTTGCTGCGAATAAGGAGCAGCCGGACGTCTTTACTACTGAAAGCGGACTTCAGTACAAGGTTATAACTGAAGGCAGTGGAGCAACCCCGTCACCAGAAGATCGCGTAAGAGTGCATTATACTGGTTATCTGTTGAACGGCAAGGTATTTGACAGTTCCGTTCAGCGAGGGACTCCCGTGGATTTCGGCGTAAAACAGGTGATTCCCGGCTGGAGCGAAGCGTTGCAACTCATGAAAGTCGGTAGCAAATATAAACTATTTATTCCCTCGCGTCTTGCTTATGGGGAACATGGAGCAGGGCAGGCGATTGCGCCGAATGCCATGTTGATTTTTGAAGTGGAGCTGCTTGATATTCTTTAAATCCCGAACTGCCCGGAGGAGGAAAGAATATAAATGGCGTTGATAGTATCGAAGCATTTCTGCAAATCATGAAATGAGATCCGTTTTTTCTGGAGAAAAGAATATAAATGGTGTTGATCGTATCGAAGGGACGTGTAATTCCCGATACAGAATTGACGGAAGATTTTTTCTGTTCCTCCGGGCCTGGTGGCCAGAATGTCAATAAGGTTTCAACTGCTGTGCGGTTGAATTTTAATCTGGCCGCCAGTAGTGTTTTTTCTGCGGAAGAAAAACTGCTTCTTGGGAAAAGACTTGCTTCGTATTTAACGGAAAGAGGAGTCCTGCAGGTCACCAGTCAAGAATACAGGACTCAACTTGCAAATCGCAGGGAGGCGGTGCATAAGATGGTTGACTTGCTTTGTAAGGCGTTGACCATGCCAGCAAAACGGCATCCGACCCGTCCGACGCGTGGTTCAGTGGAGCGGCGGATTGCGTCCAAAAAGAAACATGCGGCACATAAGGCAGCACGGCGGTTCCGTCCGGAATTGGGGAATGGGTAAAAGTGATGTACGGCAAATTTTTATGGCGTTATTGCACGAACCGTACGCATGTGATGCATTTATCTCCGAGAGGAGAATCCAATGGCAAGTGTGTGATTTTAATTCATGGCTTGCTTCACCGTGCTATTATGATGAGGAGTATAGGAAATTTTCTGGCTGGGCACGGTTACGAAGTTTTTCTTTACGACTATCAGACAACCCGGATGACGATTCCGGAACACGGTGTAGTATTGCGAAAATTTCTGGTAAATCTGGCAAAGGAACGGCAAAACGAGACATTTGACCTGATTGTCCATAGCATGGGAGGGATGATTTCCCGTTGGGCATTTGGTAATCCGTTAGCGGATCCCGCTTTGACATCCTATCGGAAATTATTGATGCTGGGGACTCCGAATCAAGGGTCTCCCCGGGCGGATTTTTATTTAAAAGCGACACCATTTCTGGAGAAAGGGATCCGTTCTCTTTCTGGATTGAGTGCAAAAACGAACGCTTGGAGTGATGTACCGGTGCCGGAAAATCTGGTTGTTGCCACGCTGGCTGGCAAATTTGACCGGCTTGTTTCCGAGGAGTCGAGCCATTTTCCGAAAGAAGTTGATCATATTGTTTTACCGATATCGCATTGCGGGATGTTATTTTCAGAGCAGGTATTTGCGCAAATACTATATTTTCTTGTTCATAGCCGATTAAATCACGCTGGAATGTCTGATTTGCCCCGCTGAAGATGGTTCAGCAACCCCAGGAAA
>CALGPR010000444.1 GCA_937960425.1 uncultured Lentisphaeria bacterium | reverse complement strand
TCAGACAAGCCCTCGGCGGCAATCAACTGTGAGTATTTTAAATAATTGTTAAAAAACAAATAGGACTCGAATTAAGGCACAAAAAAAGACGTACCTTGCAACACGCTCACTAAAGGTACGCCAATACCCGAATAACAACGTGCGAACAAGGCACGTCCCAAATATATGGAACGCCCCTGCTTAGCAACGAATTGTTATTCTCTGTAATTTGGCGTTTTATAGTGAATTAATCGTTTCTAACAGATGCTCTTTAATTGTAATTGGTCAATTTTAAGGTATTTTTCTGCAAAACCTCCTGGTTAAATTTTAATTCGATATGCTATATCTTCAATAAAAATTTTGCTCCGACCAAGGTATCCCCGATACAAGATCGGGGTATTTACGCCCCGGTCTTGTACGCCCGCTCTGCGAGCGGCCGCAAAATTGAAATATGGATGCGCCGCAAGCAGCGGGGAATTAACCCATCCTGCGATTAAAAAGTAACACGCATATCTCACTTTTCAAGTCACAAACATCAATTTTCTCAGATATTGTAAATCATTTTTTTTCAAGTATATATCACTTCTCTGGTGTAAGTAATTTAAATCGTCCACCCCCCCCGGTGGTCGTGAAACTGCCGGGGGCGATTATGTTTAAAATCATGGAGGTAAAATGATGAAGATCAAAAAGAATGTGTTGGCTGATGCATTGAAGGTACTCGGCAAGGTCATTTGCCAGACTTCGCCGGTGGAGGCATACCGGTCAATTCGCTTCTGCGGCGTTGGCGATGTAGTCAAGATTTCAGCGGTTAACAATTGTGACCGGGTGGCTTTTGACTTGTCTTGCGAAGCGGTAGGTGAGTTTGATTTTGGAATTGAGATTAAAACTCTGCGGGAGATGATTCGGGGAGAACGGGGCAAGGTAGTGGAGTTGACCGGCAAGCAGCTTGACTGGCCGAAAGTGGAAGTCGTTCCTGATGATGCAGTAACGGTCGAATTGCCGCCGGATTTCGGCAAGTTGCTGGCGTTGGCGGCTCCGGTGGTGGATCGGCATGAGGCGCGTCCGGCGTTGCAGGGAATCAATCTCTCCCGTGATGGAATTACGGCGACGAACGGCAAGGAGTTGCTCAACCTGCCGTGTCCGTTGAAAATTCCGGAGGATGTGACGTTGCCGTTTCCTTTGGCGCTGTTGACAGCCAAGCCGGAAGGAGCTGGAACGCTGCACCTCTGGCGTTGCCGGAATGAACGGTTGTTCCGCATCGTGATCGGAAGTTTTCAGTGGCAGGGCAAGGCGTCGCCGGGTAACTTTCCCGACTGGAAGCTGGTGATTCCTGCCGATAAGACGCTGGATTATCAAATCGAACTCAACGCTCCGGAGCGGATTATCGAGTTCCTGAAAACAGTTCCCGACAGCCCGCCGTTTCATGCCATTGAGTTGAATGTGATGCCGGGCGGTGTTGCGGTGATTGTGAACAACTTCCCGGATATGGAACTGCGGTCGGAAGCAACGGTAATCGGCGTCCTGCCGCGTGCGGTGTTGGCGCTTAACAAGTATATCCTGTTGCGGATGCTTCAGCAGGGCTACACGAAGTTCCGGGCGCATTCGGACGGTAGGATACCGGTTATTGCCGAGGGCGGCAGTGGCAGATATCTCGCCATGCCGATTCACATTTTACCCGAAAATCAACCCGAAAAGGAGGAAACAAAAATGGGAAACCTCAAACGCATCGAACACAATGTTCCCGTACCGGAGGCGGCTGCCGAACCGGTCAATCCGATGGACGACCTCAATATAGCCATTGAGGAAATGCGTGGCAAGCTCAAAACGCTGCTTGATGAATCGACGCTTCTGGCCCGCAAGGTTAAAGAAGCAATCTTGCAACAGAAGCAGAAAGAGCGGGAATTTATTCAAGCCCGCCGCGCCATCGAACGAATCAAAATGGCGATTTAACCGTAAAATTCAAATACAACAGAATAACGACGAAGGCCGGGGTAATAATGCTTCCGGCCTTCGTCGTCTTCAGGAGAAACAATTATGTTAAAACTCAATGCATCATATTCGAAAAAGGTTCCCGCCGAAGGCGAATATACCTCTCAATCCTATCATGCATCAGTGGAAGTCGAATTGCCGGACGGATTGTCCGGCGAAGCTCTTCAGGCCCGGATTCACGAAACTTTCGATCTGGTTCGTAATTCAGTTGAAGCCGAATTACATGAGAAAAAGGCCGTCATTTCACGGGATAATTTTCCCCGTCATGAGTCGAAAAATGCCCCTCAAGGTAGTAGAGCACAGCGGTCAAATTCCCATGATATTCCAGCATCACCCAAGCAGATCACCTACCTGCTGGATCTGGCGAGAAGTCGAGGAATTACTCCGCAGCAGATCGCTGCCCAGCATGGCGTTGCCAATGTTCAGCAACTTAGCAAACGGCAATGCTCGGAACTCATCAACAGCTGGAGGGCGGCATAATGGCAAATTGGTGTGATTTGGACTGCACCATTGTTACCGTCGAGCCAGAGAAACTGTTTCAACAGATTCAGGTGAAGATTGCCGAAGCGAGACAACGCAACACCGCGTTGTTCATCGGCAGTGACCGTTATCTGTTTGACAGTTGCGTGGAGATTACCGGAGATGAAATTACTCTCACCGGCAATGCAAAATGGTGCTTTTGCCCGGACGAGATGGAAAAGTTCGTCTTGTTCCTGCGGCGATTGGATGATACAATTCGGTCGGTTGAGGTGCAATACGAGGAGACCGGATGTGGACTTTTTGGACGGTACTGTTATGAGGATGGCGGAATCGTCCACACTTTCATAGATTCGGATTTACCGGAGTGGCACGATGGGGATGAAAGTTATTATGATAAATTAGTTGAAACGCTGGAAGAATCCGGCGTCACAGAAAGTTGGGTAATGAAAAATGAATATTGATGAACTGCGGAAAGAACCGCACTGGTCGTATTCCGCGTTGAACACCTACCTCAATATCTGCCAGGCGCAGTATTTCTACCGCTACATCGAGCAAGCCGAGGTTGAACGGACTTCGGCTTGTTTCCCTTTTGGCAAGGCGTTCCATGCGGCGCTGACCGCTCAAGCGTGGGAGTGCATGATGGGCAACTCAATGACCCGGGAAGAGATTGTGGAAGTCTTTGTTGATACGTTCAGACTTGAGGTTGCAGCTACGCCAAACCTGATCTACAAGGAGGGCGAAAACTGCGATTCAATGATCGAACTGGCGACGAAGATGCTGGATGCGGCATTGACAAACTGGTCGGATTATTACACGGTCAAGGGAGTCGCCCAAGCGTTCAAAATCGAAGTGCCAGGACTGGACAAGCCATTGATCGGCGAGTACGATTTGGTGGTTCAGGACGGGCGGGACGCCTGTATCGTGGACTGGAAAACCTCGGCCAGCCGCTGGCCCGCCGGAAAAGCCGACCGCGATCTTCAGGCGACGGTCTTTTCGTATGCCTACGAAAAGCAGAACGGCACGGCTCCATTGTTTCGGTTCGATGTGATTACCAAGACCAAGAATCCGGTTTGCGAATCGCACTACACCAGTCGCGGCTTTCACGACTTCCGGCGCTTTGAAACGCTGGCGAACCGAGCGCAGGATGCGATCAACAAAGGCGTCTTCCTGCCCAATGAAACGTCGTTTTCATGTCCGGAGTGTCCGTATAAAAATCGTTGTAAAACATGGCATCTGAAGAAATGGAGGTAAAATCATGGGATTGATGATGAGTGAAGGCAAGTTCGTCGGACGCGATGAAATCGCGCTGGTTCCGACACCGGAAGCAACCGCCAGTTGGAAACCGGTTCCTCACACCGAGGTGATCGACGCCGTAACTGATGTGGTCAGGGCGCACAACTGGCAGATTCTCGACGAGCAGTACGGGTTGGCCAGGGATGGACAGCGGATGTTCGGGTTCATGCGGATCAACAAAACCAGTTCGACTGAATGGAGCCGGTGTATCGGCATTCGCAATTCGCACGACCAGAGTATTGCAGTCGGCTTGGCGGCAGGACTTTGCGTCAAGGTGTGTTCAAACTTGATGTTGGGCGGTAGCATGGTTTTGAAACGGCGGCATACCAGCCGGATTGAGCTTAACGGTCTGGTGATGGAGGCCATCGACGAACTGGACAATGAGTTCCTGACCTTGGAAACCGTGGCGGAGGATTTGAAGATGCTCTACGTCAAAGACGATCAAGCTCGTGTCGCCATCGTCAAGGCTGCCGAAGCCGGAGCCGTCAACTCAAGCGACATAGTCCCGATCTTTCGGGAATTCAAGGAACCCCGTCATGAAGAGTTCGCCGAACCAACCCGCTGGAGCCTTTTGAACGCGTTCACAGAGAACGCCAAGAAATACAGCCCAGCACGTGCAGATCAATGCTATCGCGGACTGAATCGGTTGTTCGGACTTGACGGCCAAGCGCCGACCTTGTGGCAGCGTCAATAATATCCCCTGTAATGGAGAGGGTACGCCAAATCAGCGAAAAAAGTGGTGCCAGTTTCGCATGGTAAACCCGATGGCACTCCGCCGGTTTTCCGGCGGCTTTTTCATTAAAAATAGGAGATCCTCAAATGGACGAAAAAGAATTTTACCCTGGTCAAGACAAGAAAGACGGCATCTTAACGGCTATCATCGCCGGCTTTGTCGCCGGAGTAACGGCAACTATAACTATGTTTAAGCTGGTTCGCTAATTCAATCTATCTATGCCCGGTCTGTAAAAGGCCGGGCTTGTTTTCAATTTCCATACAAAACATACAGAACATACAAATATCTGCCGCTCAATGTTTAAATGCCACATGGAAAAATCCGGAACGATTAGTGGTTTTACCATCAGCTCGAAGACGCGGCACATCACGACGCAACGGAGTACCGAAATGCTGAAGCATAGCCTCGGGAATTTTTTTCTGAAATTCACGTTGCGTCCATGGACGCCAATTCATCATTTGCGCAAAATTAATGAAGGTCTGAAAAAGATCGTCACCGGTAATATTGGTACCGTGATTTTTTGTGATGGTACATTCCAAGAAGTAATCCAACGGTTCGGCGGCATGAAATAGATAGTCCAAATTAGCCGTTTGAGTCTTTGAGCAGGGCAAGTGGCTGCTGCCAGACTGAATGATTCTACGCGCACCTTCCAGTGCCCAATTCAGAATTCCGGATCCCTCTTCGGCAATCAGTTTTTCTGCAAAATTCGGAATTGGAACGGCAGGTTTATAATTTTTGCATCTAATCCAGCGCAGTCTTCGTCTCCAGGCAGATTTATCGTCGTCGCTTTCGAATGCCAAGACTGGAATTGTATTCCCGACAATGAAAACGTTATACACGCCATCAATCATTTCGTGCCGGTTAGAATTTTTAAGTTCAGCCCGCAGCTTATCGTCCCCTACCAGAGATTTCAGCACCTGCATTCCATTGGATGAAAAAAATGATGTATTGGACTCTTTGCCGGTCAAGAGCGTTTTATTCATGAAAAAACTGGTTTCAAAGCGACCAGTGATCTGCCCCGGCCGAATTTGGGTGTAGTTTCCTTCCCCGATAAGCTTTTCCGTAATGTTGGCCAGCGTTCCCTTGCCGCTACCGCCAGAACCAGTCATGAGCAGAATCGACTGGGTAATATTCTTGCCACTCAGACACTGCCCGATATACTGCTGAAGCAAATCCGCATCATCGGATTCGGTCAATGGTTGCAGAAGTTCGGAAAGAAAACGTGGACTTGCCGCTGTCGGACAGTACGGGATTTCACAACGGTTGCGACTGCGATAGTCCGGAGAGAATGGCTTCAGCGACCAATCTCCTTGCCCATCCAGTTCCAATACGCCGTTACCGCAATGAATAAATGCACTATCGGCACG
>CALGPR010000443.1 GCA_937960425.1 uncultured Lentisphaeria bacterium | reverse complement strand
AAAGCCAAAGCAAATTCAACGTTCTCGTTGGAGGGCTGCAGGAGTGCATAACGATCCAGGTCAGGGAAAGCGGCTTCGCCGCTCTCGCCCGTTGGCGTGGCAACATCGGCTTCCCAGGATAATCCGTTTTCCTGAATTTTTGCAGTAAACTTCCCGTTCAGTTTTGCAGCAGTTTCTGCATAGCCGATTTTAAAAAAGGAGAATAAATCAACAAGGGAAATCATATCTGCGGAAAAGGGGATTGCTGTTGCATCTTCCGCAGAGCCTATTTCGCCGGTATTTGTGTTAATCAGGATCGGGGATTGCGCCCGGAAGGTTCCATTAAGTGCGTGAAACTTCGCTGTATTGATTGCAATAAGCCGATTATCACGAAATTCGTATTGAATACTGCCGTTTTGGACTTCTGCATGTTCAAAGACAAAAGATTGAAAGTCTAACTGTTGGTCTGGTGCTGAAACCATTTGAAACAAGTTTTCAAAGTCAAGTTCTGTTTTTATACCGGACAGTAGAAAGTCTTTGTGAAGTAGAGTTCCGTCTTCGACATGAATAGTGGCAGTGCTTTGGGGATTATAGATGTCTCCAGAAATTGCACCGTGAATCCCGAACGTACCGGTGAAATCCAGAGGGGCAGTAGAATCTGGAAGAAAACTGCTCAGGGACAAGGGATCCGTTGTTTCTGTGGTCGGCAGCTCGAACTGGATATTGATTGTCGGAGTGTAAGGCGGCAAGGAAAGTTCGCCTCGATAATTTAATATTCCTTTGGCGTCCTTTAAAAACTTCAATGCGCCATTGAAACAGAGACGGTGGTCTGTCTGGGTCAGATCAACAGCGGTTTTTCCCAAGGAAAATTTTCCAAAAAATAGTTCATCAACCATTAATTGTCCCTGTGTGGTTGAATCTCCGGAACGAGATAACGGCAGGGACAGAGAGAAGTTGCGGAAATCAAAAAGTCCGTTCGCAAAATTTGCATCCCCGGTAGCGCTGATTTGGATTGCATCTCCGGAACGTTGCAAAGAGAATTGTTTGAACGCGATAGTTGACACAGGATTGGCTGCCTGAATTTTCAGTGCTTCCACAGAAAAAAGGCCCTGTTCCTGCTCCGGGTTTGAAAAATCAAGTTCACGATGTACCGTTTGAGCCTGCACCGTTGTCCCTGCAAATTCTCCAGAAGGATCTGTAACGGTAAGAGAA
>CALGPR010000442.1 GCA_937960425.1 uncultured Lentisphaeria bacterium | reverse complement strand
ATTTAGAATTATATTTTATTTTTCTCCTTTTACAAGGCAGAGAGACAGCCAGCCACAAAAACGGTCATTCCCCAAACTCAAGTTTCTCATTCTGAAAAAAACAACAGAATTTATCTTAAGCAATAATTTATAATCATATTTCAGGCAAAGACATTTTGCCTTTTTTTATTCCTCGTTCTATATTATTTATTATCGAATAACATTCTGCTGCATTTTAAACTTTTTATTTTTCACTAAGAGGGAGAAAAATGTTTCATTTTTCCTTATTAATCCTCAAAAAGAAGCCTTTGTCTTTGCTGATTGCTGCGGCGCTATGCGTTCTGGTGACAAGCTGCGGGGAAAAAAGAGTGGGTTATGACGGTGCTGCATCAATTGTTTTCCTTTCACATGATTATGCTGGCAACAACTTCCGGTGTTTTAAAGCACCGTTGAAATCACGGATTCATTACGACAATGAAAGAAACTTCCAGATGTTAGTCCGCTTTGTTGCGCCAACGGCCAATGCCCCCGAAGCAAACGGTGCAATTATCAATGGAAAACAGAAGAAGTTTATTCAATGGGGGCAATATGATTTCACCATCAGCTCTACTGATACACCTGTTATACACAAAACAATAGAATATTCTGGAGAGGAAGAATTAACAGTTGCTCGCGGGATCGGATGGACGGTAAAAATTGTTCATTCGCCGGAGTGGGAGGAACTGCTATGAACCGAATGCAGAATTTTGCAGGAACTCTGATTGTATTCTGCACGTTTTTTTTCGCCTTTGTCCATGCAGATGACCAGGAAGATCACATTGCCTTGCTGGAGCGGGCGTTCGAAGCCGGCAAAAAGGCCTCTTACTGCGCAGAAACAGAGATCCCAAGCGGCGAAGTGGATTCAATCATTTTACAGCCATGCACACTGTACCGGAGTGTATCACCAACGGGAGAATTGAAGCTCCGCATGGAAATATTCTCCAAGCCCGTCTGGATCAATCGCCCGGATGGGCAATATGCGATTCAAGGAGATACCGTGGGGAAAATTTTTGAAATTCCCCAACTCTGGTTTTTCGAACAACTAAACGCCCCGATTGCTATAGAAGAATTACAAAATGCTGAATTTGTTGTGGAAGACACCATTTACAACAAACGCCCTTGTCGATACGTACTTGTAAAATCTACTTCCAATGTCGTTGAAAAACAGCTTTCAGAGCGGTTAAATTCGGCAAAAGACGACTTCAGCCGCCAGGTCATTCAGGAGCAGCTGCGGAATTTGCCGTCCCAGTTGCCGGTACGGCGCGTTTTCTTAATTGACAACGAAACGAATGTTATTTTAGCGAGAAAACACTACAATGCCAATGGAAATTCCTTGCTGACCATCGAATTGGGAAATGTTCGCTTTGGAGAACAGGATGAGGCGCTATTTGAATTGCCTCACGATGCAACCTACCTTGAGAGCTCCCCTGGTGCTTTTGCCACAAAAATGACAAAAGCAGTACGCTCCGCACCTTCCATGCAACGCAAAACCAGTTGGAACATCTGGTGGAAGAGAATCAACGCTGTTCCCGCCTGGGTCTTTTTTCTCATAGGTTGTGCGGCTTTGGGAGGCGCATTTGTCCATCGGCGTTGGCAACGGAACAAACGGTGAACAACAGCCGCCATTCGCTGCAGAAGGGAATCTCTGTCCCTTCACGCCGGGGCAACGCAACAGCTTGTGCGCCAACCCGGTTCATGCGGAAGGAAATGTTTTCATCGGTACGCCCTTCCATGGGGCTTCATCCCTGATTATCACTCATACTGGAAGTCGAATTCCAGCTGTATCGGGGCATTCGTTTCTCTTTCATCGGGAAAATTTCCTACCGTAACGCCAAACAAACGTACCGGACGTGTTCCAGCTTCAGTTCGGCTCAACAGTTCCAGGGCAACTGTGCCAATTGTTGCGGAATCTCTTACCGGTTTCCGCAACGTCATTGAACGTGTCACCGTTTCAAAATTATCGTAACGGATTTTGACCGTCACTGTCTTTCCCGCCAGCCCTCCCTGTTTCAGCAAATCCGCAACCTTTGCCGACAAACGGCGAATATACCGTTGCAGCGTTTCCAGATCGGCACAATCCCGTTCGAGAGTAATTTCCCGCCCAAGCGATTTGCGTTCATATTCCACTTCTACCGGCCGCAGGTCAATTCCCCGCACAATATCATAGTAATATTCCCCTGTCTTTCCAAACAGACCGATCAGAGATTCGCGTTCAAACTTCTTTAAATCCCGCCCGTACTTGACTCCCATGCCGAGCAGTTTTGCGGCGGTAACTCGACCAATACCGTGGAATTTTCTAATTGGCAGCGCCTCAAGAAAAGCTTCCGCATCTTTCGGCGTAATCACAGTCAAACCTGCAGGTTTATGAAAATCCGACGCAACCTTTGCCAGAAATTTATTGTATGACACTCCAGCGGAACAAGTCAGCTGCAGCTCTTCAAAAATCTGCCTTTGGATCCTTCGCGCCACACGCGTTGCAGACTTTTCCCCATAGTGATTGACCGTCACATCAAGATAAGCCTCATCCACAGACACCGGTTCGACAAGATCGGTGGCACGGTAAAAAATTTCCCGGATCTGCCGGGAAACTTCCCGATATTTCTGCATATTTCCATGCAGAAATATCCCCTGCGGGCAAAGCCGTCTCGCCGTTACCGAAGGCATTGCGGAACGAATCCCATAAACTCGCGCTTCGTATGACGCAGTAGAAACGACCCCCCGTTTGCCCGGATCGCCGCCGATAATCACCGGTTTTCCCTTCAATTCCGGGAAATCCCGTTGCTCAATGGAGGCAAAAAAGGCATCCATATCCACGTGGATAATTTTCCTGATCTCCGAAGCCCCGGCATCTGTCATATCAGAAAAACCTGGCAATGTAACCGTTAATCAGCACGGCAAGAATGACAACAGGCAATATCCAGCGCAAATATCCACCCAAACAGGCAGGGAACTTTACCCCTTCGCCGGCATTGGCTTCATTGAGGAAATTCTGCCATCCCCAACCATACCGGAATACGCAGAAACAAAGCAGATAGAGCGCTCCCAGGGGCAATAGATTTTCACTGACCAGGAAATCTTCAAAATCCAGAATCGTCGACCCCTCCCCCAACGGCTGCACACAAGACAAAGCGCCGAACCCCAATGCACAGGGAATGGACAATATAAAAATCACAACACCATTCAGCAAGCTTGCGACTTTCCGGTTCATGTGCCATTCGTCGATCAGAAAAGCAATCAGGTTTTCAAAGACCGCAACGACCGTTGTCATAGCTGCAATGGTTAAAAAGAGAAAAAACGCCGCACCGAAAACACTGCCAAACTGCATTACTTCAAATAATTTCGGAAGAGTGACAAAGATCAACGACGGCCCACTATCCAGCACCGGCCCATCCGGCCCGGGAAACGAGAAACAGATGGGAAAGATCAGCAACCCCGCCAGTATCGCTACTCCAGTATCCAGTACGATAATCCAGATTCCCTCCTTGGAAAGCGAATGCTGCCGGTCGATGTAACTGCCGAAAATCGCCATACTGCCGACTCCGATACCCAACGTGAAAAAAGCCTGCCCCAGTGCAGCAATCACCGCTTCCCCTGTGCCGGCGTCAAAGAGTTTATCAAAATCAGGCAGCAGCAGAAACTTTACCCCTTCCATTCCGCCCGGCAATGTTACCGCGACCCCGCACAACACCAGCAGTAACAGCAATAACAGCGACATCATCCACTTTGTCGTCCGCTCAATTCCGTTACGCAGTCCAGCGGAACAAATCAACGTTGCCAGCAGTACAACACTGCCCATCGCCACCAGATTTCCTCCTGTTGAAGACGACATTTCCCTGAAGATCTGCACACTGTCCGTCATCTCCATGCACAGGCAATAGCGTACCGTATATGCAAGCAACCAACCGCTGATTGTTGTATAAAACATCATCAACAGGAGGTTCCCGGTAAAAAAGACCATTCCGGGAATTTCCCAGCGAAACCGTGTTGGCGCCATTTTTTCCAAATCTCGATAAGCGCCAACAATCCCCCTCCTCGCTGCACGGCCAATCGCCAGCTCCATCACCAGAATCGGCAACCCCACCGCCAGAAGGAAGAAAATATAGAGCAGAACAAATGCCCCGCCGCCATATTTACCTGCAATAAAAGGAAACCGCCAGACATTTCCCAACCCGATTGCACACCCCGCTGCCAGAAACAAAAAACCCAGCCGGCTCTTTAAATTTTCACGTTCTTTTCCCATGACACCACAATTATTGTTCTATAC
>CALGPR010000441.1 GCA_937960425.1 uncultured Lentisphaeria bacterium | reverse complement strand
AAACGATCGGCAAGGTAATCAGCAAGTTTCAGTTTTCTGGAATTTCAATTTGTTTTTTTTCAGAATTTATCAGTTTTTTCGGTGACGTTTAGATGTTAGGGCATTTCAATGTCACGGAGAGTATTTTGTGGTATGTATCTACCTTGGTAATAGTTTGTTTCCAGAAGCGGTGTTCTATAGAAGTTCTCAAAAAATGAAGTTTGCATTTGGAAAAATGGTTTTATTCCTCCGATATTCTTTTATGCACCTGATGGATGGAACTATTTTTCATACTCGTAAGACGTTATGGATTCAGACGAAGAATGAGGCGAATCTCCGTTATATTTTTCGGCAGTTTCAAAATTTCAACTCATCTTATCAATGTGGAGTATAATCTTTTCGTCTTCATACCTTTCATGGAAGATCGTTTTGTGTATCATTGGCTCGATCCCGGTAGTGATCATTTCAATACTGTCAATACTTTCCGAGTCTTCCTGATCAGGTTGCAGGTACTTTTTTCAACCATTTTTGCTTTTCTTCTGTTGGCAGGAAAGAGGCAAGAATACTGTTGCGTGCAAGTTTGCACAAGTCGGATCGTGTCAGATTTAAAGCTTTTGCACAAGATAGATAATTGTCGTTTACATACGCCAGAAAATAAGCGGGATCATCGGAGTTGATTGTAACACAAAGTCCGGCATCAAGCATTTTTTTCAACGGGTGGTCCATCAGGGTTTTGACCCCGTTCAGTTTCAGGTTAGAGACAGGGCACATCGTTAATGGAATTTGCCGTTCCGCCAGCAGTTCCATCAGTTTGGGATCATCTTCAGCGGTTCTGCCGTGATCAATACGATCCGGCTGGAGTATCTTTAGCGCTTCCCAGATGTAGTCAGGCGGCCCTTCTTCGCCTGCATGAACCATTGTCTTGAATCCGAGACGTCGGCATTCCCGAAAGTATTCAGCAAAACGAGACGGCGGATAACCTTTTTCTGATCCTCCCATGCCGAACCCGGTAATGCGCTCGTACCAGGGAGAAAGGCGTTCCAATAGCCCCAAAGCTTCCCTTTCTGATCGGGTGCGGATAACACTGGCAAGGTAATAGCAGGAAATCTGTTCCTGCATTTCATCAATTGCCCCGAAGATTCCCTCCATGATTGCTTCAAGGGGAACACCTCGATCCAGGAATGGCTGTGGCCCGAGAAAAACTTCAGCATGAACGATGCCATCCGCTCTCGCACGTTGCAAATAGGCACGGGTAACCTCGTAAAAATCTTCCGCTGTTTTCATTACTTCGCAGCCTTTGAAGTAAACTTCAAGAAATCCAGAAAGATCGTTAAAGTGATAGGCATTCCGTAGCTCTTCTGGTGATTCCCACTGTAACGCAAGCTGGTTGCGTTTCGCCAGACGGAATATCATTTCCGGTTCGAGAGTCCCTTCCAAGTGAACATGAAGTTCTGTTTTCGGCAGGGATTGAATGAAATTTTGGAGTTCAACAGACATAGTTTTTTCTCAGTTGATCCTGATCAGAGTAATAAGAAGTATGTTTTGATGTCGAACCAGAGAAGGTATTCAATAGGGCTCTTATTGACCAACTTCTTTGGATGAGACATTTGGAAATGAAAGGGGGTACTGCACCTTTCTAACTAAGCAGGTAATTGGGAAGTGAAGGATTGGCAAAATTACCTTCTTGGGTTACGAGAACTTATCGGTCGGGGGAATGCGAGCAGGAAATCCTCCGCCGGCCCCAGAGCTATCGAATTGATAAAGGTAGAAAAAGACTGTCGGAGCAAATGCTTCGACAGTCTTGCCAATACAGCAAAAAGCAATTAGTTCCCGGCAATGATCTGTCGGCATTTTTCACGGACTTGCTCCACTGCCTCCAGGTCGTTGGTGTTGGCAATGACGCTACGGACATCATCCCGGAGCGAGTTTAAGGCTTCCACCTGATTTTGTTCCTGTAATTTGTGTTCTGCAAGTTTGAGCAAGTGATAGTCTGCAAGGCCACGTCGCCAGGCCATTGCGCGGCGGGAAGGATGAACGTCATTTTCTGTCGGATAAAAGAGAGAGGTGTCGTATCCCGGACTGTTGGCGCGGTAAAAAGCATCGCCGTAATATTGACCGCCTGCCCAATAGGCAAGGCCGGTCAGGTTGCGATCATAGCAGATCCAGAACTTGGCAATATATTCGGAAAACGGCGGCTTAGTTTTTTCCGCAGAACCAGTCGAATAGTAATAAGTCATCATGGCGCGTCCCTGTTCTGCCGCATATTGATGAAATTCTTTCATTACCGGCTCATTCAACGTCCGAGCATGGGGCATCCAGACATCGTTGTATTGATTGAATTTCCGGACTACGTCCATATCCTGTACCAGCGTGTCGAGCAGAGTAACGTATTCCGGATCGATTTCTTTTACCCATTTTTCCATGGTGTAGGCAGCGTCACTGGTAGATTCGTCGTAGACGTTGATGAATACCTGCTTTTTGTCAATACCGTGAGCTTCAATGCGATCCATAATGGCTTTAAGCCATGCTTTAAACGCTTTTTCATATCCAGGAGAGTCAAACGGAATTCCGAACAAGTCTGTTCGGAAAGTCAGTTTTTCAAAAATTGCCAGATGCAGGTAATACTGATCAAACTTCCCGGCGGTTTTGTCCAGTATGGTATCCAGTTGTGAGAAATCCAATTCTTCTGTAAAATTTCCATCAGCATCGGTTTTCGGACGCGGACATTGGGTTAACCCGCAGAGTTGAGTGGTATTGAAGCCGTATTTTACCAAAGCATTGTAGTGTTCTTCGACAAAATCAGGTCTTTCTGCAAACAGTGGGAAAATCACCCGGTCAAACGCGAAGGTCATGAAAGGAACTTCCGGGGTAATTAACTGCTGATCAATAACGGTAAAGGTTACCGGCAAATCAAATGGGGCCCATTTCGCACCATTGACCGGGCGGAAGAGGAGATGCCCTTTTGTTTCTGCCGGCGCATTTTCTGTTGCTTCGACACTCATAACCATTTGAACCGTACTTCCCGGTGCGATCCGGATTGTGCCGGAACTGTTTTTGGCCATTAAATCATAAACCTGCGTCCCGTCAATGGTAGCAATCGGGTATGCCGTGAAATGTTCAATTTTGAAACCTGGCAATCCTTGCCGGAAATAATCATCCGGTTCCGCATAACGGAAATTTGCCTGCAAAACTTGTTCAGTGTCTGAAATATTGGTTAAATTCCAGGTAAATTCCCGTGTTTCCCCTTTTAAAAATGTTGCGGTTAATTCAGTGGGGGCATCCGCAGCACTGCGTTCCATGGAGTGATCTGAGAAAGTTTCAGCCGGCTGAATGGCAACAGGAAGTCCGGCACTGCTCCATTTCGCAGTAAAAGCCGCCTGCTGATAGTCTTCCCGCAGGTCGGTAATTTCTTTTCGGAGAGATGCGTATTCTTCAAGAATAACAGTTTCATCCATGCTTTGGATTTTTGCGAGCACTTGATCGAAAGCATCAAGAATACCGTTGATATTTTCCGGTATCTTCCCTTGAAATTCTGTCGAAGCCTGTGCTCGCTGTTCTGCCATGTTGGTTAATGCGGTTTTTACGGAATCAAAGACCAGAAATCCGAATTTTTTAAAGCTGCCGCCATATTGTCCTCCGGTTGCACTCCACGCATTTTGTGACGGTTCCGTGTGACGGGTCAGAAAAAAATCTCCCTGCCATTCACTTCCTGGACCCGGTGCGGTACCGGAAAGGGAACTGAACGGGATCGCGACTTCCAGAATCCAATGGTCTTCGTAACGGTTAACACCGACCTGATAGGTAGGGTTGTAACCAAAACTATCACTGCCTAACGCATCATATTTCTGCCCTTCAGAGTCAAGGATAAAATGCATGAAGTCGGAGCTGGCAGTATCCGGGCGCAACAAAATTTCGACGCTGTCATTGTTCCAGACCGGGCCATCATGGCGGTCCATTTTATCGGATTTTAAATTTTTCATATCCGGTTCATCGCACCAGAACAGCAGGTAAAGAGCCTGGTCGTCATAACTCAGGTAGGCAACCGTCTGATTGTCCGAGGGGGCTCCGTTGTTGTTCAGAACAAACGGCCCGATTTTTGAAGCTCCCTGCCATTCTTCTTCGGAAAAAATCCCATCAATCGTTGGAGGTGTGACAGTTTTACGGATTTCAACCACTGGTACGGAATCTTCTGCTGTTAAAGAAGCTGCACTGCAACTCAGAAGAATACCAAGAGCACCAAGACTTTTTACCGCCCATGGCAAACTATGGAGAATTTTTTTGTATGTCATATGATTATCCTTGTTTTGTTAAACTGACCGGTCATACTATGAAGCTTTTTCAATAGATTGCAAGAATGAAAAATGGCCTTTTGCGGAAAAAATCCATTGGTATTTTTTTGATAAGTGTTATGGTATGAAGCCCATGCCGGTAAACCCGGCATGGGTTGAAAAAAGAGGCTTCAATCAGAGTGTAGAGTTGAAGAAAAAAAGGTTAGATAATTACTGTACTTTGATTGCCGAAGCGATGACATTCGAGGATATAATCCATTGCCTCCTGCGCAGTATCGACCACGTGATATAATTCCATATCTTCCGGGGAAATCATGCCGTGGCCATTAAGGCTTTCCTTGATCCATTTCATGCCGCCTTTCCAGAAATCACTGCCGACAACGACAAGAGGAATCCGATTGATTTTACCAGTTTGGATCAGGGTGGCGGTTTCAAAAAATTCATCCATTGTGCCAAAGCCGCCGGGAAAAATTACAACGCCAGTAGCATATTTGAGAAAACAGACTTTGCGGATGAAGAAATAACGGAAAAAAAGGCTTTCCGTTTGAAATTGATTGGGGACTTGTTCGTGCGGTAACTCAATATTCAATCCGACAGTTTCTCCACCGGCATTGAAGGCACCTTTGTTTGCCGCTTCCATAATGCCGCCACCGCCTCCGGTGATAACCCCATAGCCGTGCTTGGCCAGAAGCTCGCCAAGCTTTTCCGCTTCCTGATACATGGGATCTTCCGGTTTCGTGCGGGCAGAACCGAAAATCGTGATCATGGAATTACTGCAATCTTCCATCATTTCAAACGCGTCAACAAATTCTGCCATAATCCGGAAAATTCGTTTCGTGTCCTGTTGAGATTCATAGATGTCGGCAAAAATAGCCTGCCCGTTTTTGGATAAAAAGCCTTGGGAAACATTGGAATTTTTCATTTCGTAAGATTCTCCCTGCAAAGTTGATTTTTCAGGGTGAATATATCACAGGCCTTACGGAACGTCAACTTTTTTTTGTTGTGATTGGAAAAAAGTGCATCAGCCGTGTATAGTAATTCATCATTATCGAAATAAAACTGGTATGGTAAAACAGGATTTGCATTTCAATGGCAAAGAGACATTTTGGCATGGACTGGAGCGATGCTTCTAAGTCAAATACAAATAGCAGCCGTTTGCGCTGGTGGCTTCTGCCTACTCCGATTTTGATTCTCGCGTTGGTGGTTGTATGGTATGCTTTCTGGCGGGACGGAGCAGAAAAAACGGATGCTTCAGAAGAAACTGCGGCTACCGTTGACCCCGATATGCCGGAGGTAAAACCGATTGCCAATGCTGCCATGCCGGAAATTCCGGAAGATGAAGCTTCCGATGAAGACGATATCGATGGCGGCAATACTGAACCTCAAGCACAGGAAGCGCCTGCCGCTTCTTCCCAGTCCGAGGAACAGGCTACATCACCTTCAGAACAGCTTTCGAAGCCTGGGGATGTGACCCCAGCACAGCAGGAAGCGTTGACTCAAGCAGAAGAATATTTGAAAACTGGCGATTACCGTAAAATCCGTGACTTGATCCTTCAAAACTTTACACAAGATGACTTGTGGAATGGTTCTCCTCAAGGAGATAAAGCTGCGGAGTTGCTGACAAAAGCCAATAAATCTATTCTATTTACAGATTTACCGGATCCTGAACATAAAATTACCCATGTCGTCGTTTCTGGCGATACTCTGGATGCTCTTGCAAAAGCCAATCGAACGACAATTGAAGCAATTCAAATCGGCAACAATCTGGACTTAAATAGTTCCAATATCCGTATCGGTCAGAAGTTGCGGATTTATACTGGAACCTGGAAAATCATTGTTTCCAAGAATCGTAATCGTTTGATTCTTTTTGACAATGACAAACCGTTTGTTGTGTTGCCGGTTGGAGTTGGGCGTCAGGATCGTACTCCGGTGGGGGATTTTGTCATATCTGCCAAGGTCAAGGAGCCGTCTTGGTATGCTCCGGACGGCAAAGTGATTCCCTATGGAGAACCAGAGAATATTCTCGGAACCCGCTGGCTGAATCTGGAGCCTGCCGGGGATACCGATAAAACGTTGACCGGGTTCGGGATTCATGGCACCTGGGACGAAGGCGATATTACCCGCCCGTTGAGTAATGGCTGTATTCGTATGCGTAACTCGGACATTGAAGAGTTATATAATATTCTCCCGCATCAGGTACCGGTGTCAATCCAGGACTGAGAAGAAAACGGCTGCGCTGTTCTTACGCCGTGCAGCATGGAAAATAACCCCCGGGGGCAAGGAAAAAGATGACCGAAATACTTTTGGATTTTGAAAAACCGATTGTTGAGATTAAGAAACAGATTGACGGTCTTGTCGATTTGAACAAATCCAATCCCAACGTCGATATCGCGGCGACAATTGAGTTGTTGCAAAAAAAGCTTGATCAGACTTTGCATGATATTTATGCAAATTTAACGCCATGGCAGCGTGTGCAGTTGGCGCGACATCCCGACCGGCCGTATACATTGGATTACATCAATTTGTTGTGTACCGATTTTCTGGAGTTCCATGGAGACCGTTTGTTTCAGGACGATAAAGCAGTTGTCGGAGGGTTTGCGAATTTCGGTAATCGCAAAGTGATGGTGATCGGAACCCAGAAGGGGCGCGATACGAAAAGCAATGTGATGCGCAACTTTGGGTGGCCGCATCCGGAAGGATACCGCAAAGCGCTCCGGCTGATGCAGATGGCCGATTTGGCCCGCGTGCCGATTATCACTTTTATTGATACTCCCGGCGCATTTCCCGGAATCGCTTCAGAAGAACGGCATATCGGGGAAGCCATTGCCCGTAATATGCGGGAAATGTTCAGTTTGCGTGTGCCTGTCATTTCGGTGATTATTGGAGAAGGCGGGTCTGGCGGAGCAATCGGCATTGGCGTAGGGAATCGTGTGCTGATTTTGGAAAATGCCTACTATTCCGTGATTACTCCGGAAGGATGTGCTGCAATCCTCTGGAAAGACAGAAAGTTTGCGGAACAGGCTGCAGAAGCTTTGCGTTTGACAGGCAAAGATCTGCTGGAACTCGGCGTCGCTGATGCAATCGTTCCGGAACCCCTCGGAGGTGCACACCGCAACCGTGAAGAAATGGCACGAATTCTCGGTGTTGAATTAGAGAAGCAATTAGCAGAATTGTCAAAATGGTCAGAGCAGGAACTTGTGGAACAGCGCTATGCAAAGTTCCGTGCATTGGGAAAAGTCCTCGAGTCTGACCCGGTGGTTTCAGAGCCAGAAGGCACGGAGGATTCTGCAAATGAGTGAAAAAAGTTCTGCGATTGCTGTAAGAGCAGCTCAGCCGAGCGATGTGCAGGCAATCCATGATTTGCTTCTGATTTATTCCCGGCAGCGGATAGTCCTGGAACGCAGTGTGGCGGACATTCAGCATTACCTCGGCAATTTTCTGGTTGCTGAAATGGAAGGAAAATTTGCCGGGTGTGTCGCGGTTCGGGATTTTGGAAATCACTTATTGGAAGTACGGTCTCTGGCAGTTGTGCCGGAGTTGGTTGGCAGTGGCGTAGGGCGTGCACTTGTGGAATATGCTGTCGAGAAGCAGAAGAAAACCCATGAACATTTCCGTCTTTTTGCCTTGACCCTTCAACCGGAATTTTTTAAACGTCTTGGTTTTGAAGTTGTCGGTAAAGAATTATTCCCGGAAAAAATTTGGAGCGATTGCCTTAATTGCCCGAAAAAAGAATGTTGTGACGAATACGCCGTTATGTATAACGGAGACTGATCTGCCATGCCGAAGATGGGGCAGATATGCGGAGAGACTGAGCGGATTGTTCGTTCAGAGCTCTCCGCTTCTGTTTCCGGAAAAACTTTAATCGATTATCTTTCTCATCGTTTTACGTACCACACCAGTGAAGAGTGGCTGCACGCAATTTCTTGTGGCGAAATTCTTCTTGATGGGAATATCACAGCGCCGGGTACTGTTTTGATGCCCGGAATGGTGTTGGAATATCATCCCGTTTTTCTCAAAGAGCCGGATTGCGATTTGCGTTACGAGGTTCTTTATGAAGATGAGCGGGTACTCGCTGTTGCGAAAAGTGGAAATTTGGCAAGTCACCCTGCGGGGCCTTTTTTTAAGCATACTTTGTGGTATCAACTGCGTCTGCATTACGGCGATGTCAATCCAATCAATCGCCTTGATCGGGAAACCAGCGGCGTGATGTTGTTTGCCCGTGACAGAACTACCGCTGCGTTGCTGGGAAAACAGCTCGCTTTTATGCAGAAATGTTATTATGCTCTGGTGTTTGGAACCTTTACCCAGGCAATCGATGCGAATGGCTATTTGGAACCGGATTCCGGAAGCGTGGTACGCAAAAAGAGACGGTTTTGTTTCGGACCCGTTCCCGAAACACATTGTGGCAATGTCCAGAGTTGCCGGACGCTTCTGGAACCGGTGGCAACAGTAAACGGTATTTCTCTTGTTCGGGCGTTGCCCCGAAGCGGACGGCTTCACCAGATCCGGGCCACTCTTTTTTCTCTGGGATTTCCATTATTGGGGGATAAACTTTATGGGCCAGACGATCGGATTTATTTGAAGCTTCGCGCGGAAAATATTACGGAAGAAGATCGGCAGAAGCTTGTGCTTCCCCGGCAGGCGCTTCATGCCGCTTCGTTGCGTTTGCGCTTGCCGTGGGAAGATGACGAACGGATTTTTTTCGCTCCGTTGCCTCAGGATATGCAATTGCCGGGTTTCCCTTGTGTATTTGAAGGATAGCACATGGCCTGCGCTGCATCAATGGCACGGACCAGACGGCGTGTTTCTGCAATGGGGACGAGCGGATCTCCCGTATGGGTGAAACAACGGTAACAACCATCGTAAAATGCTCCAAGCGGGGCATCTGGTTCTGCCGGGAGATATTCTTCATGCCACGGCAGGTCTTCATGGGGGTATTCCCGGATGGAATAAGCCATGGCTTCCTCCATCCGGATTTCCGGAAGTTCTGCAGGATTCAGGTAACGCAGTTTCCAGGAATCATTTTCTTCCATTCTGGCTGTTCCATATTGCCCGTAAATCATCAGCGGCGTGGAGGGAAGTGCCGCTGCCATATTTATGTCAATATCCAGTAAAATTCCACTGGTTGTTTCCATGACAACTTTCACTACGTCATCAGCGTCTCCGACAGAAGCAATCGTACGGACGGCTGCGTGAATCGATTTCCAGTCTTCATCGACAATGGAAAGTAACTGATCAATGTAATGTGAACCGTAATTGTACAGCATTCCTCCGCCATTTGCATGCCTTGCCTGCCAGTCATTGCGCCGATAGTACCCGGAAACAGAACGGCGAAGCATATAAATTTTTCCCAATTTCCCGGATTGAATGATCTTTTTTGCTGCAATTGTCGGCCCCAGAGTGCGGTGTGGCTGGTAGACTGTCAGTTCTACGCCGTTGACCTGGGCGGCATGGATCATGGCATCAAGTTCCGCGAGATTCATTGCTGCAGGTTTGTCGCAGAAGACATTTACGTGTTTGTTGAGTGCCGCAATGGTTTGTTCTGCATGGAATTTTGTCGGCGAGGCAATGACAATTGCGTCAAGGGGTTCTTTTTCCAACAGTTCGTCAACAGTCAGGTAAGAACGTGGAATGGCAAATTTCCGACAGATTTCCTGGCAACGTTCCGGCAACGGGTCAACAACAGCATTGAGGATAAAATGCGGGTTTTCTTTGATTCGTGGAATGTGATAATGATAGCCGATACGGCCTAAGCCGACGACGGCAATCTTCAAGACGGGTAAGGTAGACATTGATTTCTTGATCTCCTGAGTTTTTTGTATCATTTAACATACTGCAGGAGTGAGCAAAAAACAATGCAGAAAATTACCGGGAAACAGCTATTTTCCCGCTTGATAGGTTTTGCCGAAAATTTTCATGACTTGTTGAAGATCACTCCAGGTATCCCGTTTGGCACTCGCGGTACGCAGTAGATAGGCAGGGTGGTATGTCGGCATCACCGGAATGGTGTGGAATTGCAGCCATTTTCCGCGCTGGCTGCGGATCCCGCGGACGTTGAGCAGATATTGCATGGCGACTGCACCCAATAAAACAATAACTTTGGGTTGGATGAGTTCAATTTGCCTGTGCAGGATTCCGATGCAGGCAGCGGCTTCATCCGGTTCCGGATTGCGGTTCTGGGGGGGACGGCATTTTACTACGTTGGCAATGTAAACTTCACTACGCGAAAACTGCATGGCACTGATCATTCGGTCAAGAAGTTGCCCTGCGGCACCGACAAAGGGGCGTCCCTGCAGGTCTTCTTCTCTGCCGGGCCCTTCGCCAATAAACATCAGTTCTGCATGAGGATTCCCTTCTCCGAACACCAGATGCGTACGGGTTGGTGCCAGTTTACAATTTGCACAGTTCGCCACCAATTTCTGCAAAGATTCCAGTGAATCACAGGACGCAAGATCGAAAGTACAAGGACGTCCAGAACAAGAGGCCGATTGAGGTGTTCCGCCTGGCTCATGAGTAGAATGGGGCGAGACAAGAGGTGGTCGGAAGGATATCGAAGTTACAGCATTGTCTGGTACTTCTACAGGTACGTCCTTGTGTTGCTTCTGCGGAGCTGCTTTTTTATTCGGGATATCACCAAAGAAAAGTTTTGCCGTTTCCTGCGACAACCTGGCGGAGTTATGCCGTTTTTTTTCTCGTTGCAGACATTCAATGATTTCGTCAAAAAACTCTTTGGCCATATTTCTCCTGCGGCTTTCGATGGATTGCGCTTGCGAAAGCGCGTTTCTGATGTATCTTATAGAACATGATTGTATTAGTATAGCCTCAAAAACCGAAAAATCAATTTTCAGGAGATGGTTTGAAATGAAAGTTATTGTTGCCTATTCGGGCGGCCTCGACACCTCTGTCATCGTCAAGTGGGTCAAAGAAAAATACAATGCCGAAGTGATCGGTTTTTGTGCTGATGTCGGTCAGGAAGAAGAGCTCGACGGCGTTGAAGAAAAAGCCATTCGCACCGGCGCAAGCAAGTGCTATGTCGAAGACTTGACCGAAGAGTTTGCCCGGGATTTCATTTTCCCGATGATGCAGGCAAATGCAATTTACGAAGGCAACTACCTGCTGGGTACTTCCATTGCCCGCCCGCTGATTGGCAAACGTCTGATTGAAATTGCCCGCCAGGAAGGTGCAGATGCCATTTGTCATGGTGCTACCGGCAAGGGGAATGACCAGGTGCGTTTTGAGTTAACTGCCTATGCTCTGGAACCGAATATCAAGATCATAGCTCCGTGGCGGGAATGGGATTTTACCGGACGTATGGATCTGGTTGAATACGCAAAGAAAAACGGGATCCCGGTCACCACAACTGCAGCAAAACCCTACAGTATGGACCGCAATCTCTTGCACATCAGCTTCGAAGGCGGTGTTCTTGAAGATCCCTGGAATGAATTTCCGGAAGATATTGCGGTGATGACCCGCCCGCTTTCCCAGGCAGCGGATGAACCGGAAGATGTGATCATTACCTTTGAAAAAGGTATCCCGGTCAAAGTTGATGGCGTGGAATATTCTCCGGCAAATCTGATGCGTAAACTCAATGCCATGGGGAAAAAACATGCTGTTGGTCGGGTCGATATTGTCGAAAACCGTTTTGTCGGTATGAAGTCTCGCGGCGTTTATGAAACTCCTGCCGGAACTATCCTTCACTATGCGCATCGTGCACTGGAAGAAATTACCATGGATCGTGAAGTCATGCACCTTCGCGACAGTTTTATCCCCCGCTATGCGGATATGGTTTACAATGGATTCTGGTATGCACCTGAACGGGAAATGCTTCAGGCGGCAATTACGGAAAGCCAGCGTTTTGTGACTGGTGATGTGCGTGTGAAGCTCTTCAAAGGCGCTTGCCACGTTACTGGACGGCGCTCTGAGTACAGTTTGTATGACGACGCAATTGCCAGCTTTGAAGGTGTTGAAGCATACAACCACAAGGATGCGGAAGGCTTTATTCGCTTGAACGCACTTCGTTTGCGAGTTCGTGCCCGCAGCAAGCAGAATCAATACAAGTAATTGAAGGTACGATTCTGAAAGTCAGCGCTCTGAAATTGTTCAGAGCGCTTTTTTTTGCTGGTTGCAATTATTGTCATTTCGATATACTGTTATACGGATCATATACATATGGAGTAAGGAAACAATGATTCACGACGAGCTTCGCAAAAAAATGAGGAAACTGCATGCCGAAATGGGCAAGGCAATTCGAGGAAAAGATGAAATTCTTCATTATTTGGAAATTGCAATTGCCTCAGGTGGCAGTGTGCTGGTTGAGGATGTTCCCGGAGTAGGCAAAACAACTTTGGTACGTGCTCTCTCAGCAGCATTGCGCGCAGAGTTTAAACGAGTGCAGTTTACTGCGGATCTGTTGCCGGGAGATTTGCTGGGTGGATCTGTCTACAATCCCGTTACCGGCGAAATGAATTTCCGCAAAGGGCCGGTGTTTACAAATATTCTGCTTGCTGACGAGATCAATCGAGCGAGTCCCCGGACGCAATCGGCTTTGCTGGAGGCGATGAGTGAACGGCAGATTTCTCTGGAAGGCCGCACAATGGTTTTACCGGAGCCGTTCTGGGTGTTGGCAACGCAGAATCCTATCGAATATCAGGGGACTTATCCTCTGCCGGAGGCTCAGCTTGACCGTTTTTCGATGTGCCTGTCGATTGGCTATCCTGATGAAAGAGCAGAAATGGAGTTGCTTTTCGATCGTTTGCATGATGATCCGATCAGGAAGATAGATGGGGTGATGGATTGTCAGGAAATGGTGGAAGTGCAAGCTGCGGTGAAAAGTGTTCGATTGGATGAGAGTGTTGCCCGGTATTTGCAACAGTTAGTTCTGGTAACGCGCAATGACCCGCGTTTGCGTCTGGGCGCCAGCCCGCGGGCCCTTCTGGCATGGAGCCGCGCTGCTCAGGCAAAAGCGTGGCTTGAAGAACGGGATTTTGTTATTCCTGAGGACATTAAGAGTCTGGCACGTTTTATTTTGCCGCATCGGCTGGTTTTGGATAATGCCAGCGCTTTTTCCGGAGTAAAGACGATGGAGATTGTTACCGACATCCTGGCATTAGTAAAGGTGCCGCGGTAATGAAGAGGAAGCGGAAGATCCGTGGCGGCTGGATTCCCCGGTATGCGGGGAATATCCCGCCGCAGTTACCGGA
>CALGPR010000440.1 GCA_937960425.1 uncultured Lentisphaeria bacterium | reverse complement strand
CTCCAAGATCAACCAAAGAATTGATTGGGAAGAAATTGAGTTTTTTCACGTCGGCAATACCATAAAAACACATCAATAAAGCGACGGCAACCGCCGCGGAAATAAAACACCAACTCGGTGTACTATCATTTTTATTCATTCCGTAAAGAACGTTGCTGAAAATTGCCAGCAGCACGGCAATGATGGCATATCTGGTCATCCAATTAAAGACGGATCGTCCGGAGGGGCGATTCAGCAGGAAGGCTCCGACTGCCGTTCCCATTACGGTAATGGCCGGGTGCGAACCGATAATGGTGTGGCGCCCGGCAAGTACAGGAACATCATTTAAAAGCCCATGACGTCCGGCAATGTACCAGAAGATCAGCATCGCCGCCGCAAAAAGCAGCAAATCCGGCTGACGGCGCAACAGCAGGTATACAATGGACCCGACGAGATATGCCCAACCGATAATGCCGAGGATTCCCCACCACTGGAGAAACTCATTGATATCTACACCGTGAAAAACATCAAGGATTCCGTGCCCCGCTGCATTGCGGTAATAAAAGAAATAAAAGAGCAACATGATGATTCCAAGGGAACGAACGATCCTGCTGGTCAATAATGCCCAGGGTTCGGGTTTAATAACGGTATGCCAGACGAAAATAATACCGATCTGATAAAACACGCACCAGAACGCTGCGGTCATCCCCATTAATTCTGCATTCGGAGTATTTACATAGAAATACCCCATGGCTAAAAGTGCAAAGGTTCGTGCAAAAATATGCCGCAGAAGCATTGCTTGTTCGTTGGCATTATTGCCGTAGCGGTGGAAGGCAAGGGGAATGGAAATTCCAACGACAAACAGAAATACAGGGAAGATCAAATCGACATAAGTAATTCCGCTTGCCGTGTACGGGTAATAATGTTTCATCCAGAATGGCGCGCCAGCAAATCCAATGTTTGCGAGAATCATCAGAAACATGGTCAACCCGCGTAACAAGTCTACTGATACAATGCGTTGAGTATTCGTATTCATGGTGTTTGGCAATTCCTTTTCCTGTTTCCTATATGAATAAATTTCCTGAAAATCTTTATCGGGGAAGTAAATCCTTCGCATGACGTTCGGCTGCGGCACCACCACCGAGCATACGGGCCAGCTCTTTGATTCGCTGGCGCTGGTTCAGTTCTACAATGTGGGTGCAGGTTCTTCCGTCATGGGTTTCTTTGCTGACGGCGTAATGCCGGTCTGCACGGGCGGCAACTTGCGCCAAATGGCTGATGGCCAGAATTTGACGTTTTTTCGCCAACCCGGCAAGCGCATCCCCGACACAGCGGGCTGTTTCTCCGCCAATGTTAACATCAACTTCGTCGAAAATCACTACCGGTACGGAATCGGCATCAGCAAGAACCGTCTTGAGTGCAAGCATAACGCGCGACAATTCTCCGCTGCTGGCAATATGGCGAAGCGGCTGCGGCTCTTCGCCGGGGTTTGCTGAGAACATGAAATCCAGCAGATCACACCCATTTGCCCCTGACGGCTGTTTGGTGAAAGTCGCAGTGAACTGGCAGTTGGAAAACCCGAGTTGTTTCAGCATTGCTTCCGTTGCAGAACAAAGCTGCTTTGCTTTGCGTTGACGTGCAAGGGAAAGATAAGCAGCAGCTTCTTCCAGCCGTTCTTGCAATTCCTGTTCCCGACAATCCAGTTCTGCTCGCAATTCTGCACTGTGGTGAAAATGTTCCAGGCGTTTCCGGTTCAGATCCAGTGTTTCCAGCACCTGTTCCAGAGTCGGCCCGTAGCGGCGTTTAAGGGTTTGAAGTGCGGAAAGCCGCGTTTCCAGCGCAGCAAAAGTTTCTTCATCGAGTTCAACTGCCCCAGCGTAATGTTCGATAGCTGCTGCTAAATCAGAAACCCCTTCGGTTAAGAGACGGCACTGGGTTAAAAGAGTTTCACATCCACGTTCGTCAAAACGTTCCATTTCCGACAGGTTTCGAAAGACCGCAGCAAGCTGTTCTTCAATGGAGTTTTCGCTATCACCCAGCAGAGACAGCGAACGACCGGCAAGTTCCAGGACATTCTGGGCATTTGCCGCAACCTGAAACTTTGCATTGACACTTTCATCTTCTCCGGGGACGGGTGCAACTTTTTCAATCTCTTCGACCAACAGTTCCAGTTGTGCTGCTTCTGAAGGCGAGGGAAGGGAATGAAGCAATTCGTCCCGTTCATTTTTCAATTTCTGCAAGGCGCTGAATGCTTCGCCGCAGGCCTTTTTTTCTTTTTCGATATCCGCGAATCGGTCAAGGATTTCCAGCTGCCGGCTTCTGCTCAGAAGCGACTGATGTTCATTGGCTCCATGGATATCAACTAAGAGTTCGCCAATCGCTTTGAGAGTTTGAATGGTCACTGGCGTATCATTGATAAAGTTCCGGTTCTGGGT
>CALGPR010000439.1 GCA_937960425.1 uncultured Lentisphaeria bacterium | reverse complement strand
CGATCAGTATGAACATTGCTTAACGCAAAAAAGGCGGGACATACCTCTCCGGATGCAGAACAAACACTTACGGTACAAGTAAGATCCATTATCGCAGTCAAAGCCTGCGGTAGTTGCACGGTCACTTTCATCGGTGAAACCTGAACGATTTCCAGCACATCCTGAGCTGCATCAACACCAGCGCCGACATTATAATAAATATTGTTAATGACACAGGTAAAAGGTGCCCGAATTGTACAACTATCCAGTGCGTACTGCGCCTTTGCCACTCCAATTTCAGCCTGTTCGCAATCAAGTGCTGCGCGCTCGTAAGCAACCTTGCTTTCTAAATACTCTTTTTCGCTGATAATGTTATTTTTCTGCAATTGCTGGTCGCGATTATAAGCCTCAGTACGTTCCTCCAATACAGCAAGTTTATCATTATAATATACTTTTGCTAAATCCAGGTTATGTTTTTGAAGCGAAGGATCCTGCTTGGCGATAATCGCCCCCGGAACAACAACTTTGCCTTGCGAATCATGAATTTCTCCGCTCAGTATTACTCCCGGCGGGGCAACATAAACAAGTTTTCCTTTTTCCTCAAAGGCAATTTTATTCTTCTGGGCAAAAGAAACCGTCCCTTCGTAGATCAATGAGTCAGGTTTCTCTTTTTTCAATGCAATGGTTGTAGTTGCCGCTTCGGCCATCAGCAAAAAAGGACAGGCATAAATCAGAATCATTATTTTTTGTTTCATAAGCACCTCCAAGTTGAAATTCTTCACCTGGGGGAGAGTGTACTACTGATTTTCTTAAAAAACAAGTATATTTGCGTATAAAACAGATACTTTTTCAACTCAATTACTCTCAACTATCAGTCATCCTGTCGAGCCTGTTTCAAAGGCACAAAAAAAATCCATTCTTTTGTTCTTACTCCTCGAAAATTTTTTACAACAAACCTCTACCCATTGGCAATTCCGCTGAATACAGATAAAAAAAAGCTCCGGATAAACCGGAGCTTATAAATCCGAAAGACAGATTATTTTGTCATGGCTTGAGCAACAGCAACAGAAGCTCCCACCATTGGGTTGTTCCCCATACCAATCAAGCCCATCATTTCGACGTGAGCAGGAACCGAAGAGGAACCGGCAAACTGAGCATCAGAATGCATGCGGCCCATGGTATCCGTCATACCATAAGAAGCCGGTCCGGCAGCCATATTGTCCGGGTGCAGAGTACGGCCGGTGCCGCCACCAGAAGCCACAGAGAAGAACTTCTTGCCTTTTTCCCAGCATTCTTTCTTGTAAGTAGCCATAACCGGATGCTGGAAACGAGTCGGATTGGTGGAGTTACCGGTAATGGCAACGTCAACATCCTCACTGTGCATAATCGCAACACCTTCACGTACATCATCAGCGCCATAGCAACGCACCTTGGCACGTTCACCATTGGAGTACGGCTTTTCCATCACAATGCTCAACTTGCCGGTAGCATAGTCGAACTTGGTCTGAACATAGGTAAAACCATTAATACGGCTGATAATCATAGCAGCGTCTTTGCCCAGTCCGTTGAGAATCACTTTCAACGGTTCTTTCCGAGCCTTGTTCGCACTGCGGGCGAGACCGATAGCGCCTTCAGCCGCAGCAAAGGATTCGTGCCCGGCGCAGAACGCAAAGCATTTGGTTTCATCGCGAAGCAACATTGCAGCAAGATTGCCGTGTCCGAGGCCGACTTTACGATCGTCAGCAACAGATCCCGGAATGCAGAAGGCCTGAAGTCCTTCGCCGAGAGTTTCAGCAATTTCCGCTGCATTGGTCTGCCCTTTTTTGATAGCCAGAGCAGCACCGAGAATATAAGCCCAGCAAGCGTTTTCAAAACAAATCGGCTGTACGCCTCTGACAATAGCAGCGACATCCAAGCCCTTTTCTTTACACAGCGTTTCAGCAGCTTCGATCGATTCGATGCCGTATTTCGCCAGAGTAGCATTGATCTGCGCGATACGGCGACTATATCCTTCAAAAAGTGCCATGAGTGGTGACTCCTGTTTTCTCGATTATTCGTGACGCGGGTTGATGAACTTGACGCCTTCGGCGTAACGGCCATAGGTTCCGGTAGCCTTCTTCAACGCCTCTGCCGGATCCATCCCTTTGTTGATATTTTCCAACATCGGGCCAATTTTGATAAACTCATACCCAATGACCTGATCATCACTGTCAAGTGCCATTTTGGTAACATAGCCTTCGGCCATTTCAAGGTAACGCACCCCTTTGGCGTTGGTGCCGAACATTGTGCCGGTCACACTGCGCAGCCCCTTGCCCAAGTCTTCAAGGCCGGCGCCAATCGGCAAACCGTTTTCAGAAAAAGCGGTTTGTGTACGGCCGTATACAATCTGCAAAAACAATTCACGCATCGCCGTGTTGATCGCATCGCAAACCAAATCGGTATTCAACGCTTCAAGAATGGTTTTGCCCGGGAGGATTTCCGCAGCCATTGCCGCAGAATGAGTCATACCGGTGCACCCGATGGTTTCGACCAAGGCTTCCTGGATGATGCCGTTTTTGACATTCAGAGTCAACTTGCAGGTTCCCTGCTGCGGCGCGCACCAACCCACACCATGGGTAAGGCCGGAAATATCTTTAATTTCTTTGGCCTGAGTCCAGGCGCCTTCTTGAGGGATCGGGGCAGGACCGTGATTCGGGCCTTTTGCCACGCATACCATTTTTTCCACTTCGCCAGTGAATTCCATCTGCTTGCTCCTTAGAAAAGGGTTAACATATTTTGCGACATGGGCCGACAACGGCACAGATGCCGAAATTCCGATAAATATTGAAATATATCACCAAATGCCGGAAATTCAAGATTTCTGCTGTTTTTTTACCTATACCTGCCCGGTAACTGCGGATTCTCCTACCGGGGTTTCCGTGACCAACTGTTCTGATTGCACCAAAGTAATGGAACGCCACTTCCCGGTGCGGAACCGCCATAACATAAAGCAGGCATCCAAGCAGGTATAGACCGTCAGAAAAATCCATACGGCCAGCACGGAAACCTTCAGCCAGACAATCAGAATTGTTACGCCGGGTACCAGGATCAGCCAGGCGGCCCCAGAGCTGATCATAAAGACAAAACGTGTATCTCCAGCGCCGCGCAGTGCGCTCAGAAAAACAAATTTTGTCGCATCAAACACACTGAAGCATGCCGCACAAATCAAGATAATCCGGCAATTTTCAATCACAATGGAAAAATCAATCGCTCCACCCTCTTCTGCTGGCGCAAATAAACGCGTCAGTGTTTCCGGCATCGTCACATAAACCAAAGCGCAGCATCCCATGTAAAGCGTTGCCATCCGCCATGAACGATAGGCTACACGATTGGCGACATTCTTGCGCTTTGCTCCAATATATTGTCCGACAACGATTGCCGTAGCATCCGCCATTCCCAACATCGGAACAAAGGCAAAATTATTGATTGACAGTGCAATTGTCGTTGCACTCTGTGCC
>CALGPR010000438.1 GCA_937960425.1 uncultured Lentisphaeria bacterium | reverse complement strand
GGGCGGAGATTTGTGCATTTACAGGAAGTTATTAAAGCCGGCCCTGGCAAAGAGGTAAAAGTCGGGCTTCTGAACGGGCCTTGCGGAACGGGAGTAGTAAGTGGTGTAGCTTCAGATTATATTGATTTGAATGTGTCGTTGACTGAAGCAGCATTGCCACCAACTGAGCTGCGGGTCCTGATGGCTTTGCCCCGGCCAAAGACTTTTCGCAAAGTCCTGCATGCAGCAGTTACTATGGGGGTAACGGAACTGTGGTTTTTTGAGACATATAAAGTTGAAAAAAGTTATTGGTCAAGTCCAATGTTGGAGGAATCGTTTCTTCGGGAAGAACTTCTGTTTGCATTGGAGCAGTCGGGAGATACCCGGCTGCCGCGTGTAGAATTTCGGCGTCGGTTCAAAATATTTATTGAAGATGAGTTTCCTTCGATTGTTGCCGGTTCCCGGGTGTTTGCGGCCCATCCTGGGAGCTGTGTCCCATGTCCGGCAAATGTTTCCGGTCCGGTATCACTTTGTCTGGGGCCGGAAGGAGGATTTACCGAATACGAAGTTGAGAAATTATGTGCAGCAGGCGCACAACTGATTGGGTTGGGAGAACGGATTTTACGAACAGAGGTTGCTTTGCCGGCGTTATTGGGAAGATTGCTACCCTTGTATTAGCAATCAAGGCGAGGGAAATCCGTCGGTATGGCTTGCTTTTGCGGCAATCACTGCTATAGTATTGATTTGGTTAATGAAGTCGTGATTAAGTACGAATGCAGCTACGTAAGGAATAGTTATAATGGCCGTTGATATTCTCGTTGGTACCCAATGGGGTGATGAAGGCAAAGGCAAATTGATTGACGTTTTAACCCGCAATGTGGATATGGTTGTCCGTTTTCAGGGTGGCAGCAACGCCGGCCATACGGTTGAGATCGGTAAGGAACGTTATGTACTGCATCTGGTGCCGTCCGGAATTTTCCGTCCAGGAGTGAGTTGCGTCATCGGGAACGGAGTGGTGGTTGATCCGATCGGGTTGATGACGGAAATGAAAGAACTTGCAGCGCGCGGAATGGATGTCAACCAAATCGAACTTTCCAGCAAGGCACATATGATCTTCGCGTATCATAAGGAAGCTGATGCATTGAAGGAAGCAGCTCTCGGAGAAGGGAAGAAGATTGGTACAACAAAGCGTGGTATCGGGCCGGCTTATGCGGATAAGGCCTACCGTTGCGGGATTCGTGCGATTGAGCTGACTGATCCGGAAAATCTTGAGATCCTCTTCCGGGAGCAGGCGGCTCGTTATAATAAGCTTTTTGTTGAAGCGGGGTTGGCTCCGCTTGATGTGGACGCGGAATGGGCGAAAGTCAGAGAAGCTGCCGATTACCTGAAGCCCTTTGTCAAAGATACAGTATATTCTGTCAATAAGGCAATTAAAGCCGGGAAACACATTCTTTGCGAAGGAGCCCAGGGAATGTTGCTCGACATCGATCACGGGACATATCCCTTTGTGACCAGCAGCAGTACGATTACCGGCGGTGCCTGTTCTGGAGCGGGGATTGCTCCGAAGCATGTGGGGACGGTTTGGGGTGTGATCAAGGCTTATACCACTCGTGTCGGTTCCGGTCCATTCCCGACAGAGCTCCATGATGACCAAGGTGAGGCCTTGCGCCAGGCCGGGCGTGAATTTGGTGCGACGACGGGAAGACCGCGGCGCTGTGGATGGTTTGATGCTGTTGCGTCCTCTTATTCCTGTATGATCAACGGAGTTGACAAGCTGGCAGTGACGAAGCTTGACGTCCTTGACGATTTAGCCGAAATCAAGATTTGTACTGCGTATGAAATTGATGGCGTGGTTACTCAAGAATTTCCGACGCAGGCGAGTGCCCTTGAACGTGTCAAGCCGATTTATGAATCAATGGCTGGTTGGCAGTGCAAGACTTCTGATGCGCGTTGTTGGGAAGATTTGCCGGAGAACGCTAAAAAGTATTTGAATCGCATTGCGGAATTGGTAGAAGCGGAAATTGGAATTATTTCTGTTGGCCCGAATCGTGAGCAAACTTTTGAACGTTAATTTCGATATAGCATAGAAAATAATGGTGGAGCTCAGCGCTTCCCAAGAACCGATAAAGTCTGTTTCAGGGGGCGTCGTAAAGAACATCCGGATGGGATTGGTTGTCAGTACAACCAATCCGCCGGTTTTTTTTATCATGCATTGTTAAAAGATGGAGAGGCACGATGAAGTTGCAGTACTTTCGGCAGCCGGAGCGAGAGCAGGACGGTTTATTCAGTAAACTGATGGCGTCTTTGCGTACTTTTGACTGGCTGCAGATTGGTATTATTTTATTTCTTCTTGCCGTAAGTCTTACCTTTATCCATTCTACAGATATGCAGTCAGCGACAGGACAGGAATTTTTCTGGAAACAGGTTCGTTGGATTGCTATGGGCGGGACGCTTTATCTCCTGGTAGCGAATATCAATTATCGTCATTTCATGTTTGCAGCGGTGCCGGCATTTTTTTGTTGCCTGATTTTGCTGATTTTAGTTTTAATTCCCGGAATAGGCGTAGAAGTATTTGCAGCCCGGAGATGGCTGAATGTTCCCGGCTTGGGAATGCGATTGCAGCCGTCAGAATTTATGAAATTGACGTTGATTTTAGTCGTTTCAACAATACTTGCAAACCGGAAATTCAATATTAACCGTATTTCTCATTTGTGTTTATTGCTGGGAATTTTGGCGTTACCCTTAGCGTTGATTTATATAGAGCCTGATTTGGGAATGACATTGTTAATTGCAATGGTATGTGGTGGAATAATTTTTGTGTCAACGTTGAAATGGCGCACGATTCTGCTATATGGAGCTCTATTTGTAGTGGTACTTTGCGGGGTTGGAGTCAATGAATATTTCCAGTTTAAGCCGCTACTGAAAGAATATCATATCAAGCGCATTCGCGTATTTCTTGATCCTGAATCGGCAACTTCCGATGAATCGTATAATGTCCGACAGTCCCGTCTGGCGGTAGGTTCCGGTGGAATGTGGGGGAAAGGGATTGGGAATGGAACGCAGAATCGGCTTGGGTATTTACCACAGACAGTTTCCAATAACGATTTTATTTTTTCTGTGATTGCAGAAGAAACTGGTTTTGCCGGGGTAATGGTGCTGATTTTTGCGGAGCTGTTGTTGGTGTATACGGTTTTTCGAACGGCATTTTTTGCTACAGATCCTTTTGGGCGATATTTAGCGACCGGGGTAGGGTGTATGGTGTTTTGGCACTGTTTTGTCAACATGGGGATGACGGTTGGGATGGCTCCTGTTACCGGATTACCATTGCCGTTTGTCAGTTATGGAGGTTCGTTCATGATGGTAGGCATGGCGGCACTAGGAATCGCTCAGTCGGTTTACCGTTTCGGCCGGAATGAAGAGGAAGACGGCAGTTACGAAGAGTAAAACGCAAAGCGCAAACAAACTGATGCAGAAAGAGAAAATTTTTGAATGGTCTTTGGGGAGTAATCTGGCAGAAGTACTTCTCGCAAAGTCTGTTTCCTTGGACTGTAAAAATAGCGGAATTTCTTTGCCTGAAGAATCGATATTCGGCTATCGTGATTTCCGCAATAACACCAATGGTAATCTTGGAGCGATTGGGCTGCATTAATGCGAAACTGCTCTCCCGGGCTTTATGGAATCCGCGGGAGGGCAATTGAAGTGATTCAGTGGTTACTTTTCGGTTGGCTCAGTTGTTGCCTGATCAGATAATTGAGCAATATACGCGGCTTCTGCTTCCGCAATCTTTTTCTCCTTCTCGGCAAACTTCGGCGCAAGCTTGGCATATTCATCTGCAATATACGTCGTTACCTCCGATGGTAACCAATCTAATTTTTTAATGCGGGAGTTTAAAGAGCGTAACGTGATATATCGCGCTTCAAGGTTCTGGTATTCTGTGCCGTGCTTCTCACACATAACAGGATCGGTACAATAAAAAAACACAGGTGAATAAGTTGGATCAAAAAATATACCTAATATTGAGTCAATTTTTCGTGTAGAATGGGCAGAAATCGTTGGATTGTAAAAATTAGTACCAATCTTATCAAGTTCTTTTTGATAAAAGGCCATTGCAAGTTCTTCACTGGTAACATCGGGATCCATATCCCCTCGTGCTGCAATCAGGCGGAACAACTCCGGATCTTCCTTTTTGACAAAATTCAAAAGATTGATTGTACTGGATTTTGAATTGTTCATCAACCAGTATCCTGTTGTTCTCGCTGGAAATATTATTTTCCAATCAGAAGATTGTTTGTGGGCAGCAAAAGACTGCTGCAGAAGCGGGGTAATATTTCCATTTTCGAGAGTTAACAAGGTCAACCATTTCTCCGCTGAAAAGTCTTCCGCAAGCGCCTGATTTCGCAAACAATCCACCAACGCCTGATTGGGAATCAATCGGTAGAGCTCCAATGCTTCTGATTGAGAATAGCCAGGCTGCGTCTCGTCCTGTAATATTTTTAGTAATTTATTTTGCAATTCTGAAGTTGCCCTAGAAAAGTGTAATTGTAATTGTAAGATGGATAGTGAAGGGCCAGGATCATTCTCTAGAATTCCGCGTGGCGGCGTAAGCATGAATTGAAATAAAAAGTTGAATTGATCCTGAGCATAAACTAAGTTGAATGTGCTGAACGTTAAAGCACTTAACACTATAAGAATATGTTTTTTCATGATTACCAGCTCCTTTATTTATCGAATTTTCGAGACAAAAGGGCAAACCGTCGACATAACGAATTACCAATTCGGCTCTTTGCCATTATCAGCTGTATCGCATTCATTCTAAAAGTGATGTATTTTCAAATTTCAATCCGATAGCTATTGACTCAAGTTAGCCAGTTTCTGGTTGGTGTACTATAAGGGAACTCTCTATCTATTCAGACTATTATATGCCTGGCGGGAAAAAGCAAATGAAAAAAGATAAAAAATACAAAATATTTTTTTATCAAATCCAGTTTTTCTTTTTGCTGAATCAAAATCATACTTTGGGGCATGTTCTTAGTACAAAAATGCCCTCCCGGGCTTTATGGAATCCGCGGGAGGGCAATTGAAGTGATTCAAGGGTTATTTTTCGGTTGGCTCAGTTGTTGCCTGATCAGATAATTGAGCAATATACGCGGCTTCTGCTTCCGCAATCTTTTTCTCCTTCTCGGCAAACTTCGGCGCAAGCTTGGCATATTCATCTGCAATATACGTCGTTACCTCCGATGGTAACCAATCTAATTTTTTAATGCGGGAGTTTAAAGAGCGTAACGTGATATATCGCGCTTCAAGGTTCTGGTATTCTGTGCCGTGCTTCTCACACATAACAGGATCGGTACAATAAAAAAACACAGGTGAATAAGTTGGATCAAAAAATATACCTAATATTGAGTCAATTTTTCGTGTAGAATGGGCAGAAATCGTTGGATTGTAAAAATTAGTACCAATCTTATCAAGTTCTTTTTGATAAAAGGCCATTGCAAGTTCTTCACTGGTAACATCGGGATCCATATCCCCTCGTGCTGCAATCAGGCGGAACAACTCCGGATCTTCCTTTTTGACAAAATTCAAAAGATTGATTGTACTGGATTTTGAATTGTTCATCAACCAGTATCCTGTTGTTCTCGCTGGAAATATTATTTTCCAATCAGAAGATTGTTTGTGGGCAGCAAAAGACTGCTGCAGAAGCGGGGTAATATTTCCATTTTCGAGAGTTAACAAGGTCAACCATTTCTCCGCTGAAAAGTCTTCCGCAAGCGCCTGATTTCGCAAACAATCCACCAACGCCTGATTGGGAATCAATCGGTAGAGCTCCAATGCTTCTGATTGAGAATAGCCAGGCTGCGTCTCGTCCTGTAATATTTTTAGTAATTTATTTTGCAATTCTGAAGTTGCCCTAGAAAAGTGTAATTGTAATTGTAAGATGGATAGTGAAGGGCCAGGATCATTCTCTAGAATTCCGCGTGGCGGCGTAAGCATGAATTGAAATAAAAAGTTGAATTGATCCTGAGCATAAACTAAGTTGAATGTGCTGAACGTTAAAGCACTTAACACTATAAGAATATGTTTTTTCATGATTACCAGCTCCTTTATTTATCGAATTTTCGAGACAAAAGGGCAAACCGTCGACATAACGAATTACCAATTCGGCTCTTTGCCATTATCAGCTGTATCGCATTCATTCTAAAAGTGATGTATTTTCAAATTTCAATCCGATAGCTATTGACTCAAGTTAGCCAGTTTCTGGTTGGTGTACTATAAGGGAACTCTCTATCTATTCAGACTATTATATGCCTGGCGGGAAAAAGCAAATGAAAAAAGATAAAAAATACAAAATATTTTTTTATCAAATCCAGTTTTTCTTTTTGCTGAATCAAAATCATACTTTGGGGCATGTTCTTAGTACAAAAATGCCCTCCCGGGCTTTATGGAATCCGCGGGAGGGCAATTGAAGTGATTCAAGGGTTATTTTTCGATTGGCTGAGGTGCACGATCAGGGTATTGCGCAATATACGCGGCTTCTGCATCTGCAAGTTTTTTCTCCATGTCGGCAAATTTTGGCGCAAGTTTGGCATATTCTTCCTGGACATATTCAATATCGCTTTGTGGATACTTGTCCGGGGGATAATCTGCTTCTGCAAGAGTCTTCAGGATGATATAACGGAAATAACTTTCCGAATA
>CALGPR010000437.1 GCA_937960425.1 uncultured Lentisphaeria bacterium | reverse complement strand
GTTCTTTATCTTTTTGCAACTGCCAGCATTAGTGGGAATCCCGAATGGGAACGGCTTCTTCGGGTCTGTTTTTATGGGTTAGTGTTTTTCGCACCGTATTTTGTCAGTGAAAACAGACGAATTCTTCATTTCACTTTACTCTTGGGGATTCCCTGCCTTATTCCAGAAATTATACTGCTTTTCTTTCCTCAATTCGGGCTGCCGGGAGGAATCGGGATATGGGGATCGGCGCTGATCGTTTTCTTTGAATTACTTTTAACCGGCTGCGTTATCCGCTATTCATTCAATGCCCAGCAGACAGAACCGGTATTCTGTTGCATTCTTGCGTATCTCTTGATCGCCATTGCTTACGGGAATCTCTATCGGATTTGCCAACTATTTTCTCCAGAATGTTTTCTTTTCGACGACGGCAGTCTCCCCAACCCGCTGGATTTACAGTATCTCAGCTTTATCACCCTGACTACCTGCGGTTACGGCGATATCGTTCCAGAAACTTCATTGACAAGACTTCTGACTTCGTTTGAAGCACTTACCGGGGTACTTTTCGTTGCAATTTTTGTAGGAACTCTGATCTCCCGCAGAACAATCACCCCCCAACCCCCTCCGCAAAAATAAAAACAGACCCAAAAAACAACGGCCCTGTCATAAAGGCAGGGCCGTTGTGATACTATTTTCTAAAGGGAAAAATTTACCAGTCTGTCGATCCACGCTTGTTCACCCTGTAGAGGTCAATGGCATCGCGTTGCACAGAAGGATCTACCTTGGCCTCATACTTTACAAGATCGACATGCCCGTCGAAAAAGAGCCAGTTCAAGCCATTATGCCGATCCTCAACGGCTTCGAAAACATTTTTCACCGCACCAGCTTGAGTAGGATCAAAAGAGGAACTTGGGCCATCCATTGCCTGCATCACTTCAGAAAACGGCAAGTTGGATTTTGAAGTAATCAATTTTGCGTCAAAGACCAAAGAAGATGCGGTATAACCATTTTCACTGCTTGAAACACTCGGGCAATCCAAAACCCCATCGGAAGCACCGTAATTCTTCAAATCGCTCTGCCAGGAAGCTCCGGCATTCTGTCCTTTGTTATCCTGGCGGAACATTTCAAATGCCAACCCTACTTGATGGAGATTTTCTTTGCAGGCGGTTGTATACGCTGCCGGCCGCATCTGCGCCAGTACCGGCAGTAAAATACCTGCCAATATTCCGATAATGCCAATGACCACAAGCAATTCCACCAATGTGAATGTTTTGGGTTTCAACATGTTGTCCTCCACTCTCTGTTACTTTTGTAGGGTTTATACGGTAATATAAGACTGTAGAAAAATGATTGCAAGCTCAAAAAAGGCAGATTTTGTGAATTTAAACAATTTTGTTTTCCGCAGAAATCGGTTGCTTTTCCCAGCTGTCCAAGCTATATTGTCGAACACCAATAGAGAATACAAAGGAAATCCGATGAAGATAAAAATTCTTTTTTCGCTGCCACTGCTCCTGTTTTTCGGCTTCGGCTGTACGTCCATGAACCAGTCAACTCAATTTGAACGATTTTTTGCCTGGAATCTGCCGGCAGATCAGGCATCATTGCAACAGGCGGCAGCTCTTGGTGTTACCGATGGCACCGTCGTTGTTTCCAACCTTGACCAAATCCGCAATGCCCGCCAGTGCGGCATACGCCCATACAGCTACTTACTGCCCATAGAATCATTGTGGGACGAATATGGAGACGGCGGACCTGCGCCGCTCCAAGTCATGAGTCAAGAAGAAAACGACTGTTTTAATCTGCTGCATCATTCTGACGCCGGACAAAAAATCCGGGCAGAACGGCACCATCAATTTGGTGGCGAGCCGCCGCGGGAAGCCGACGGTACATTCCGCACTGACGTTCTGGATCTGCCGATTCTCTGCCTTGGCAACCCCAGAACTTTGGCTGCTGTCAAAAAGCGGATTGCTGCCGATGCCCAAATTGAAGAACTTGGCGGTATCTGTTTCGACTATGTTGGATTTCAAAATTATCACGACTGTCTCTGCGATGGCTGTACAGAAGCCTTTAACACCTATCTCCAGGAAACCGGACAGCAGCGCAATGCAGTCAGCCGGAACGCCTTTTTCCGTCAGCAACTGGTATCGTTTAATAACGAACTTCATGCTTACGCCAAAGAACTTCGGCCAGATTGGGAAACAGCAGCCCATCTCTATCCCGTTTTTACGCCGGACCCGCTATACGGAAAAGACCTCCTCTTAGATCATGTGGGCGAGACGGCAGCATGGTTCTTCCCCTGGCCGCAGGAAAAAATCCGGCAATATTCCAAACAAATAGGTTCTTATCCGCGCGGAGTACCATTTATCGGGTACTACAATGCAACCCAACGACCGGAATTTCCCCAAAAAACTGCTGAAACTGTTGAGAGGGAACTCACGGAAATGTCCCATTCCGGAGCTAAAATGGTTATGGTATATGATTTTGCCGACGTTCTTGCTGATCCGCAAGTCAGGGAAATTTTCGCCAGGCATATCAAGCGCAAATAAGGAAAATTTTCGGACTTCCAGGCCCCCCGTCAATAAACTATCATGAGGAAGAAATATGACTATGGATTTTGCCACAATTGTAAAGCAACGCAGAAGCATTCGCCGCTATGAACAAACTCCTATTCCAGAAGAAACCCTCAATTCCTGGCTGGAATTGATCCGTTACGTTCCCACTGGCCGCAACGAACAGTCTTTGCGCTATCGAGTCATAACCACCAGAGCCCTGTGCGAAAAAGTATTCCGGGAAACCCTCTGGGCTGCAGCCGTGCAACCACGCCGAACACCAGTATGGGGAACCAGCGCGCCACTCTGTTTTGTCGCGATCTGCGCTCCTGAACCAGCTGGGCAATTAAACTATGCGGAAGCTGGCGCTGCCGCCCAGACTCTGCTATTGGCAGCGGTTGCAGATGGTTTTGGAGGCTGCTGGATTGGAGCATTTCAACGTGAACACGTCAAAAAACTGCTTGCTCTCGATGAAAACCAGGAAATTTTATATCTGATCGCGCTTGGAAAACCGGCAGAAGCTCCGGTAGCCGAAGACCTGCCTGCCTCTGGAGACATCACCTATTATCTTGATGAAAATGACTGCCTGCATGTTCCCAAACGCGCCACGGAAACTCTGATCGTCCGGCAGTAACTCACTTTAATGCAGCAAGGAGCCGGGATTCCGATTGAATGTTTACCATGCGGGAAGCGATTTCACCGTTTTTCCAAATCAACAATGTAGGCACAGTTGTAACCTGATACTTTGCTGCGAGAGCAGGTTCTTTGTCGATATCGACTTTAACGATTCTGACATCGTCACCGATGGAACCTGCTTTTACCATTTTTTCCAATACTGCCATCAGGCTTTTGCATGGGCCGCACCAAGGCGCAAAAAAGTCAACCAGAACGGTACCTCCGCTCACAACGGAATCAAACTCTGCACTGGAAATTTCCTGAATACCGGGATTACTCATCTTGCATAAACTCCTTCTCAGAACAAAATTTTTTCATAGCTATGAAAAATCATTTCCCAAGCCTCTTTTAAGATAATACAAGAAAAGAGTTCCGCA
>CALGPR010000436.1 GCA_937960425.1 uncultured Lentisphaeria bacterium | reverse complement strand
GATTTCCATCGCTGCGCCGATTCGGGCAAGCGCTCCACTGTGGACGTTGATCGGAGCGATGATTCTGTTTCAGGAAATCCCTTCTGTTTGGCAGGCAATCGGCATTGCGGCGATTTTTATCGGCTATTACTTTTTTTCGGTTCTGGGAAAACTGGAGGGGATTGTCTTTTACCAATCTAAAGGAATCCGGTTGATTTTTATCGGTACGCTTCTCGGTGCTGCTTCTGCGTTATATGACAAGTATTTGCTGGGCGTTTGCGGAATTTCTCAATTGACGGTGCAATTCTGGTTTTCTGTTGATCTGGTATTTCTGCTCGGCGCTGCATTGCTGGTACGAATGTTCCTGTTTCAGAGTAAACATAAATTTTACTGGCGCTGGTCAATTCCCTGGATCGGTATCCTGTTGATTGCTGCGGATGCACTTTATTTTTACGCACTGAGCACACCCGAAGCTCAGATTTCCCTGATTTCTCTTGTGAGGAGAAGCAGTTGCGTTGTAACGTTTGTCGCCGGCGTATGGATCTTTCACGATGTCAATGTCAAACGAAAAGCCTATGCTTTGATTTTGATTCTGGCAGGAGTTTTGATTCTCGGAATGGCAAAGTAAATGCCTTTTCAACGGCTATTGGACTTTTTTTTGACCGCTTCTGTGCTATAGTATATAGATCGTATTGCTATGGAAAAGGAAAGGAGCTGTTGATTTCATGACCGCCGCTGTTATCTCTTTTTGTATGCTTTGTCTGCTGTTATTGGCGGGAAAATTTCTGCGTATCCGTTTCTCTTTTTTTCAGCGTTTGTATTTGCCGTCGTCGGTTATCGGCGGGTTGTTGGGGTTAATCATTCTGTCGCTCTGGGGCGAACGGATCCCTGTGGATTGTCATGCCGGTTGGAGCGCAATTCCCTCGTTTCTGATTAATATCGTCTTTGCCAGTTTATTCCTCGGAGTCAATACGCCGAATTTTAAAACGATATGGAAGCTCGCAGCTCCGCAGTTCTGTTACGGTCAGGTGGTCGCGTGGGGACAGTATATTGTCGGGATTGCGCTGGTACTGTTGCTGCTTGGCCCCGTTTTCGGCGTCAGCCCGGCTTTTGGTGCTTTGATCGAAGTCGGCTTTGAAGGTGGGCACGGTACTGTTGCCGGCTTGACGCAAGCATTTGAAGAACTCGGCTGGCCGCAGGGAGTTGACCTCGGCTTTACTGTCGCAACGGTCGGAATGATTTCCGGGCTGGTAATCGGGATGGGATTGATTAATCTGGCGGTGGATCGCAACTGGGTGAAAAATATCCGCTCTTTTCGCGACCAATCTCCGTACGAACGCTTCGGGATTCATCCGGCAGATCGCCAGCCGTCAGCAGGAAAACAGACGGTTTCCGCCGATTCCATTGATACATTGGCACTCCATATCGCGTTGATCGGCCTGGCAATTTTAATTGGATTCCTCATCAAATTGTTACTTGCTTATCTCAATGGAATTGCTCCTCAATGGCTGGTGGAGCTCAAAGTGTTGGAGAGTTTCCCGCTTTTTCCGCTGTGCATGATCGGAGGGCTGGTAGTTCAAAAGTTCTTTGTGCTGGCTCATATTGACTATCTGATCGATCACGAACTGATGCGCCGTCTTTCCGGTACCGCGCTTGATTTTCTTGTGGTATCGGCAGTGGCGGTGATTCAGCTTGATTTTGTACTGGATTACTGGTTGCCGCTTTTTTTCCTCTGCCTGGGCGGCATTCTATGGAATGTTTTTTGCATCCTTTTTCTCGCTCCCCGGATTATGCCGGATGCCTGGTTTGAACGCGGCATTGCAGAGTTCGGGCAATCTACAGGAGTGACCGCAACGGGATTGCTCCTGTTGCGGACGGTCGACCCTGAAAATAAGACGGTTGCATCCGAGGCATTCGGGTACAAACAGTTGCTCCATGAACCAATTATGGGGGGAGGAATCTGGACTTCACTGGCGGTGCCGTTGCTTCTGACACAGGGAAGCTGGTTCGTGTTTTGTATTTCTATCTGCGTGGTGGTCGGATGGCTGCTCTTCTGGCGCTTTTGTCTGTATAAAAAATAAAGCTTTCCGGTTTTTTATTTTCTTCAATTAGCAATTCAAGGTTCTTATGTTTTCAGGTATTGCGGCGGGGTTCGCCACTGCGTTTCTTCAGTCGACAAGTTATGTTTGTTCCAAGCAGTTTGTCATTCGTAATGGGAATCCACTGTTGTTGACGGTGTATTCTCATCTGGTGATGGGAATTGTTGCACTGCTTTCTTTGCCATTGCTGCTGCCTTTTGTGTCGATTCCGTGGAATTGGCATTTCGGTGGGCTGATTGCGGGATGGATTTTCCTCTTCGCCGGCGGCCAGACGGCATTTTTCAAATCGCTGGAATATATCGAAGCATCGCGGCTTTCCTCACTTTTCGGTTTGAAAATTCTGGTATTAGCGGCATTTGCTCTCGGATTTCAGGGCGGAGGGTTTCACTGGATGCAGTATGCGGCGATTGTACTTTCGGCGCTATCTGCGGTCGGGATGAACTTCAGCGGAATGGCTTTGAGTCGCAAAGGCGCTGGCTATCTCGGGTTAACTCTGGTGCTTTACAGCTT
>CALGPR010000435.1 GCA_937960425.1 uncultured Lentisphaeria bacterium | reverse complement strand
GATTTTGAGGTGGAATTGGCCCATTTGCAGTGCCGGAGAGAATCCTCTGTTTTCGCATTTCCCTCTGTGTTTCCGATGATCTCCCGACAAATTCTCCGGCGAGTAGAGGTCGTAGGCTTTTCGATTGGAGAAGCAAAAGTCGGGGAAACACACAAAAAATCCGACCTCTTGATTTTTGGAATTGAAAAACGAGATTCTCCGCTTGCGGGAAAATATGTTGTAATATATTCATTATCAAGCCATTAATCAAAAAAGCCTACAAGGGTATAGGTCGGAAGTTTTAGTTGCAACAACCCTACCATTTTCAAGGTTAAACTCTGGAGAAAATGGTCGTTTTTTCGATTTTTCCGAAAATCCCGGGAAATGGTCATTTTGTCCGCTTGGCAAACTGCCGACCTCTTGTTATTCGTTCCAAAAGGTTTAAAGTTATTGTGTTTATACCAGAGTCGTTTGATTTGAAAATTTGCAATCGGTGATTTGCTGAATAAGTGAGGAAAGAGTATACCAAGTCTTTCAATAGATGTTCTCCTACCGAAGGAAAAGGCACGAATGGCCATTGACTGAAATATCTTCTAATAATAATTAAAGTTTCTGTGCAGTAAACTTCCAATCCGGCATCTCATTCCTTCATCCCGAATTTTTCCCTCGCCCGTTCCAGAAAAAGTTCCGCGGCCGATGAGAATACCTGATACTTTTTCCATACTAAGTTCATCCCTGATTTCACTCCCGGCTTCAGAGGGCGAAAGCAGAGCCTGCTGTGGCTGGTTGTATTAACCAATCGGTCCAGCGCAATCGCATAGCCCACTCCCTCTTCCACCATCAATGCGGCATTGTATATCAAATTGTATGTTGCCACAATATTCAGTCTTTCTCCGGTCTCGGCGAACCAGTCCGAATACTCGTTTCTCTGCCCCAGGCGCTGCACCACCTGCCGGGAACAGATCAACGGCAGATCCAGAAGATCCTGCTGTGTCACAACTTGTTTTTTCGCCAGCGGAGAATCCTTCCGCATGACGACCCCCCATGTGACCTTGTCCGGTAGATTGATACTGTCGTACTTCAGAATATCAACCGGTTGAATCAGCAGCCCGAAATCCAGAATTCCTTTGTCAAGACGCTCGGTAACATCTTCCGCATTGCCGCTGAAAATGTGAAACCGTACCTCCGGATAATCTCTTCGGATTTCCCGGGTTAAACGTGCAATCTGCCGCATCGCCTCAGTTTCGCCGCCGCCGATATAAATGTCCCCTGCAATCGTTTCCCCCATGGAGCTGAACTCCGATTCCGTTTTGTGCACCATCTCCAGAATCTCCTCCGCACGTTTTCGAAGCAACATCCCTTCCGCAGTCAACGTCAGAGAATGACTCCCTCGAATAAAGAGTTGCCGGCCAAGCTCATCTTCCAAATCCTGCAACTGTCGTGACAATGTCGGCTGAGTGACATGCAGGGTCCTGGACGCTCCAGTCATGCTTCCCTCCCGTGCAACCGCAAGAAAATAACGCAATACTCTAAGTTCCATGATATCCTCCCTGATTCATAAAGAAGATAA
>CALGPR010000434.1 GCA_937960425.1 uncultured Lentisphaeria bacterium | reverse complement strand
ACCATACGATACGCTTCGTCGAGCGAAACTCTGCGAACTTGAAGTTCTTCGGTTTCATCTGGCGAACTTTCCCCATAACTCAGGTCTCGAGCAAGGTATAAATCTCCGGTTTCGTCTGTGACACAGTCAGAGGTGTGAAAATGGCAGAGATGCGTAATTTCGGCGGCTCGCAAGCCAGTCTCTTCGGCAAGTTCACGTCGCGCTGTCTGCTCCGGAGGTTCTCCTTCCGGTCCGCCGCCTTTGGGGATTTCCCAGCAATATCTGCCAAGAGTGTATCGGTATTGACCGATCAACCAGGTATGACGCTCGGCATCAACGGGAATGACACCAATCGCTTGATTCTGCAGCTGAATCCAGCCATAAATCCCCTTTTTTCCTGCGGGGGTTATCACTTCATCGTGGTATAAGGTCAACCACGGAGACTGATATCGTGTCTGTCGTGACAACAGCTGCCACGGATTCTTCTCTTTTTCCAGCATGGATATAATACCTTTGTAAAATAATAGTGTTTATTACTATACAACACTTTACTTTCTCATCAACCCTGAAGGATACCCTGCGATTTAAATATTGCATATATTCCGGTACAGGATCAGGATTCGGACTTGATTTTCCTGACAATACAGTTTATTTTAGCGGCGATGTCAGTAACGGAAACCATTTTTCACCATGCTATGAGAAAACGAGCAAACCTGTCAATAAAAATCCAGAGACTTCCTTCCATCAAGCGTCTGCCAACCTACCTGCGCGAACTCAAAGTAGTCCGCAAAGAAGGTAGAGAAGTGATTTCTGCCGCGGCGATGGCAGAACGGCTGGAAATGGAAGCAATTGTCGTACGCAAAGACTTGGAAATCACTGGGGCTACCGGATATCCAGGCATTGGCTATGATATCAACGATCTGATTGAAGCGATTGAATCCTTTCTTGGCTGGAACAACTCCTCAGATGTCTTTCTGGTCGGGGCAGGAGCTCTGGGAACTGCCCTACTCGGATATTCCGGTTTTGTAGAGTACGGACTGAATATCGTTGCCGCCTTCGACATCGATCCGGCGAAGGTCAATACTTTTATCCACGATGTACCGGTATATCCCATGAAAGAACTTCCTCACTTGACCAATAGACTGAAGATCAAAATGGCCATTCTCTGCGTCCCCTGCGATTATGCTCAGGAAACCGCCGACAAACTGGTGGACGCTGGCATACTGGCAATCTGGAACTTCACCAATGTCAAATTAATCGTTCCCGATAATGTTGTCCGCCAACGCGTCAATCTTGCCGGAGAATTGGCTGTTCTTTCCGTAAAACTGTCAGAACGGCTGAAACAACTCGATTCCTGATAACTTTTATGCCACAATCCCCCAAAGACTATTTGGCTGTTTTTTTTCGTTTCCCCAACTTATTTTCTTTGTATTTTCCCAATTACAATGATATATATATGTTTAGGTGCGGATCTATCCGTATCCTTGATAAACGACAAAAACGAAAGAGTGGTAAGTTATGGACGTATTAAATTCTGCTGGTGATTTTCTGGCAAATGCCAGTGGCATCTATCTGGCAATTGCTATCTTCGGGTCGGTTATCTTCGCGATACAATTTATCATGACCATTTCGGGATTCGACGGTGGAGAAGGCTCTCTTGACTTCTCGGATGACCCTTCTGCAGATTTACCGGAAGACGTCGCGGGATTGAATTTCTTTTCCCTCAAAAGCATCGTCGCCTTTATCACCTTTTTTGGCTGGGGGGGTGTCTTCTGGGGAAGCTACGGCTGGAGTGGTTTTGCGATCGCCCTGGCTTGCGGCATCACGATGATGGCAATCACTACTTTTATCATCTATTCCATGCTGAAAATGCAGCAAACCGGCAACATAAAAGCGACCGATCTAATTGGTCAAAACGGAATTGTTTATTTGACAATTCCCGGTGAACGAAAAAGCGGCGGACTTGTGACAGTTTCACTGCCTAACTGTACGAGGCAAATTTCTGCCGTAGCAGACATGGAAATCCCAACCGGGGCTGCGGTTGTGGTAGAAGAGTTATTCGGCAACGGGCTTTTTCTGGTAAAACCAGTTACACTATAAATGCAATGGGGAAACATCTGACAGAAAGGATCAAGTAGATGGTGGGATTACTTGCATGGGCGATTATCGCAGCGCTGGCCGCGTTGGTTGTACTGACGCTCTTCATTTCCTGGGCGAAATGGTATCGAAAATGTCCGTCAGACCGGATTATGGTAATCTACGGGAAAACCGGAGGCAGGCAGGCGGCAAAGTGTATCCACGGCGGCGCGAAATTCGTATGGCCGATTTTTCAGGATTACGGTTACATTTCTCTTCGACCGATCCAGATCAACGTGGACTTGACCAATGCCCTTTGCAAGCAGAATATCCGAATCAATGTCCCGTCGGTTTTCACTGTAGGCGTCAGTACTGAAGAAGTTTATATGGGCAACGCGGCAGAACGTCTTTTCGGGATTACACCGGAAGCAATCAGTGAACTGGCCAAAGATATTATTTTTGGACAACTGCGTCTGGTTGTCGCCTCAATGACTATTGAAGAAATCAACGCTGACCGTGAAACATTCCTTCGCGCGATTGAAGCAAACGTCACCGAAGAATTGAAAAAACTCGGGCTGGCACTGTTAAACGTTAACATCACCGATATTACCGACGAATCCGACTACATCCGTGCAATCGGGCAACGTGCGGCAGCTGAAGCACTTAACCAGGCAAAAATTGCCGTTGCAGATGAAACCCGCAAAGGGAGCATCGGACAAGCGGAAGCAGAGCGTGCACAGCGCATTGCGGTTGCACAGGCGGAAGCAGAAGCTGCCAGCGGAGAAGCCGATGCAGACCGCAGCCGTCGTATTGCCATCAAGCAGGCAGAATCGGCAGCGACGCAGGGGGAAAATATCAGTGCAATCGAAATTGCCCAATCCAATGCGCATCGTTGCGAACAGGAAGCGGAAGCCTTCCGACGTTCGGAAGCCGCCCGTCAAGTTGCTTCGCAGCAAATTGAAAAAGCTCGTTTTGAAGC
>CALGPR010000433.1 GCA_937960425.1 uncultured Lentisphaeria bacterium | reverse complement strand
CCGGCCCCATAGCCCACAAAGCAGCATCCTGTCCATGACAAACAATCTCTGCTTTGCCCATTGCCAGAGACGTATTTTCGCTAGCTCCATCGGGCATAGCCCCACCACTGCCGCGTGGATAACGGATTACTACCGGACTTTGCAGTTCATAGGCATAAAATAGCATCAGCCGTAATTCTTCTTCATCTTTTGGAGCCATGATTGTCAAGTTTGGCAGCGAGCGCAAAAAAGAAAGATCGTAAATTCCATGGTGCGTCGGACCGTCTTCTACTACACCACTGCGATCAAGCGCAAATATAACCGGAAGTTTTTGCAAACAGACATCGTGAAAAACACAGTCAAGAGCACGTTGCATAAAACTTGCATAAATAGCAACAATTGGCCGGATTCCTTTTATCGCTAATCCGGCAGCAAAAATTACTGCATGTTCTTCCGCAATACCGACATCAAAAAAACGATCCGGAAAATGTTCTGCAAATTCATTCAGCCCAGTTCCATTCGGCATCGCAGCAGTAATCGCAACTACATCGGAATGACGCCGTGCTAATTCTGTCGCAGACAGGCCAAATGCTTTGGAAAAAGTCATACCAGATGCTTTCTTGGGTACTCCAGTTTTTAGATCAAATGCTCCAATTCCATGGAATTTTTCCGGTTCTGCTGCTGCCGGCGCATACCCGCAGCCTTTTTGGGTGATTACATGAACAATAATGGGACGATTATAATTTTTTATTCCGTTAAAGGTTCGCAGAAGTTCCGGGAAAGAATGTCCATGGATAGGGCCGATATATCGAAAGCCAAGTGTTTCAAAAAAACCAGAAGGCAACAATAGTCCCTTAAGCCACTCTTCAAATTTTTGAAGCCTTCGATAAGCTTTTTTACTCGGCATTAACCGCCGCAGGAAACGAGTCGCTCGGTCGCGAAAACGGTTATATCTCGGACCAGTAATCAGATGATTCAGGTGTTGACGCAAAGCTCCGACGTTTTCGGCGATCGACATTTTATTGTCATTCAGAATCAGAATAACTCTTTTCCCATGTTCTGCTGCGTTGTTCAGCGCTTCCATGGTAATGCCGCAACTGAGTGCACCGTCTCCCACGACAGCGATGACCTTTGCGGTGGAATTGTGTAAGGCGTTTGCCGATGCAATTCCAAGCGCAGCCGAAAGCGCTGTGCCGGCGTGACCAGCACCGAAATCATCAAACTCCGATTCACTCCGATTTAAAAATCCGCAACAACCCTGATATTGACGAAGAGTCTTGAAAAATTCTCTTCGGCCAGTTAAAAGTTTATGGACATATCCCTGATGGCTTACATCAAAAAGAATGCTGTCTTTCGGAGTATCAAATACATAATGCAGTGCAATCACTAATTCGACTACGCCAAGGTTGCTGGACAAATGTCCTCCACTGTCAGCAACTTGATGTAAAATAAAGTCCCGAATTTCTTTTGCCAATCCCGGAAGTTCGCTTGGCGATAGCAGGCGTAAATCTTCCGGGGAATTGATTTGTTCCAGTAACGGATATTGTTTTTCCATCTGCTCTGCTTGAGACATGAAGCACTGAATGCCTCGTAAATGAAGTTGAAACTTTTTTATTGGGTCAAAAAATATTGACAGAAGCCCAAAAGCTCTGTATGACTCAACTCGATAATTGCTCCGGAATATATCACTTTTTATTGCCGGGAACGCCGTCAATTGATAGGAAGTATTCCCCGATTCCTATACAATAACCGACTTTTCTTTTTATACAAACACATCATATGAGGAAGCCGATTTTTTTGTGTTTTTCCTTGCTTTCTATTGTAAAAAAGACAGCTCAGGATTATATTTTAAAATAACTTTTACAAATTTGAATATTGGTTGCGTTTCCCGAAAAACACAAATTTAAGAGGAGTCAAGTTCCTTTTTTTGACGCACTGTTTAATCTTTTTCCTGAAAACGTAGTAGAGGTATTGCGTATGAGACTGCTTGGGATATTGATTGGGGCGATAGTAATCACATGTGCCGGTGGTTGTATGTTTGCTCCCCATCATGAAACAATGTATTACGATCTATCTATTTTGCCGTCTGAATATGACCTCGATGCTGATGTTTATGTGACTACTTTTGAAAATAACACCGGTGGCGGGCAAAAAATGAAGATTCGCACTGACGACTTCCGGATTATTGAGGATGGATTTAATAAATGGGTTCAGCCTCCCGGTGAGCTTGTCGCACGTCATCTGGGCTCTGCATTGGATTTATCGGGTACGTCGAAAACTCTTCTGGTTTCCGGCGTCGTTGAGGTGTTTGAAGCCAATATGGACAGCGGTTGTTTTGTCCTTCAAGGACGTTGTAAGGTTTCTACTGTGGAACATTCAGTGTCTGATAATGTTGTTTTCAAGTTTTGCATTTCTGAACCCTTTGGAGAACCCGGCCCAAGCAATTTTGCCGCAGCCGCAACGAAATGTGTTGCCGGGCTGAGAACTCAACTGGTTAAAGTAGTTGCCGATATCCGGACTGCCAAAATGGATCACAACAATGCTTTACAGAAGTAGATCGTGGCTGATTTGGTGTCGAAATATCGGCGATGCCGTGGAACGTTTGGGCAGTGATTTACGTTCTTCCCTCAATTTCATTGGTGTATTGTTTTATTCCCTTTGGGCGGCGATAAGGCATCCGCGTTTCGTAAAATGGCAAACAGTTGCTTATTATGTCGATACTTGTGGCGCTGGTGCTTTACCGATAATTTCTTTGCTTGGCCTTTTGATTGGCGTCATCCTGGCCTTTCAAGGCTTGGTTCAACTCAGCCGCTACGGAGGGAATAGTTATGTTGTCAATCTGGTTGGCGCTGTTATTGTCACGGAATTAGCTCCACTAATGACTGCAGTGGTATTAGCAGGGCGTTCCGGGTCGGCTTTTGCTGCGGAAATCGGGACAATGCAGACCGGCGAAGAAGTCGACGCATTGATAACAATGGGGCTTGAACCGGAACGTTTTTTGTTAACACCCAAAGTCTTGGCGCTGTTGGTGGTGCTGCCCTCTCTGGATCTGGT
>CALGPR010000432.1 GCA_937960425.1 uncultured Lentisphaeria bacterium | reverse complement strand
AAATTGCCGTACCGTTCTTTCCCTCGACAAATGACGTAGCATAAAGCGGAGGCAACAGAAAAAAGCAAACAGGCAATGAGAAAAGAAAATAACGCAAAACTTTCATGAACAATCAGTCCTTTCTATTGCAGGGAGAGCGAAACAAACAGATTCTTGTTTCAGTGTCTGTTTTTTGGGGTACTGTTTCAAACAGACTTTCTCATCTATCAACGATGCTATTATGCTGTTAATCTCTTCATTATTATTGGCTTATGGAGTTAATCCGCAAGCTGTGCGTCAAGTTCTTTGAGTTTTTCCTGCAATTCCTGTGCCGAGAACATGTAAGCATGCGCTTCAGCATGGTATCCCTGCCGCGGATCTGCGGCAACGTACGGTAAGACTCTATACAGATTTTCTCGTTCACTCCGAATAATTGCATCATATTCCGGACGTTTGGTATCATTCCAGTCCAGGCGCAATTGGTATATCCGGTAGAGTGCCAGAACGCTTTTCCACGCAGCCAGACAAATTTCTGCGCTACCGAGTTCTTGAGATACATGAGGCGAAGAACTGGAGCGCAAGCCCTGGTGCAGCAAATTTACCCCCTGTTCCCATATCGGTACAATTTCCGAAAAGCCTCTGATAATTTCATCCAGCGAAAAGTCAATCATAGATTCTTCCAACCGGTCTCCTCGCGGATCCGGCAGCCATGACCGGCCTCCGGGAGTATCGGCAAGCGGCGCCGGATAGGGAATTTTTTTCAACGCCCAGTTGCATGGCCCGGCGTAAAGAAATGACAGGGAAAACGGATAAGAATGGCGCATTGCATCGCCAAAAGCCTTCCATGCCGATGCAACCAGCTTCGTGTCGCATCCGGGAAAATATTTTGCAGCAAAGGCGTTCAGTGCTTCTTCATCATCACGCGGGCAGTCTTCGCGCAAAAAGAAATTGAATCCAGCGGTATTGGCGCTCATCTGATTGCCAAAATTCCAGCAGCCCATAAATCCGTCAAGGTGTTCGGTTCGTACAAAGTTTGCTTTCGCATATATTGAGGAAAGCAACGGCAAATTGACTACATTACCGAATTCATGGGTTGTGCCAAGTTGGAGTTTTGCCAGAATTTGCAGTTGATTCTCGCGCGCTGCATGGAACGAGGCGATAAATTCTTCCGAAGGCCCGGCATAGGATAGTGCGTACTCGTCAATGACTCGTTCTTTGCCGAGAATCAGCTGTTTCCCGCCGCGTTCAAATCCGATCATCAAAGCACAATCGTGCGGAAGACGGCGGACAATCTCTGTGGTATCATCGGTATACATTCCCCAGGACCAGTTCCAGAATCCGAGCAGATGGGTTTTACTTGAACGGCGAACGCCGTCACGGATCGCCTGAATCAATTCCACAACCACGTCTGCTCCGGAACGTTCATGGCACCGCGGGCAGGTGCAGGGAATTTCCATTGTATTTCCCATAGCGCCAATGACCCGTCCGCGCCGGGAATAACAGTGCGAAGGATATTCACTGGCTGTAATAAAAAGATAGCCGCCCAATTCCGGCAATGCTGCACTCAACTGGGCATAAGCTTCAGTAAGATAATTGCGAACTTTTGCTGTGGAAGTGCAAAAGCAGGTTATTTCATAGAATTTGGTCTGATCATCTTCTTCTTGAAAGGTTTCAACCTGGCCGGCAACATCTGCATGATGTTGCCAGAATTCCGTTTCCGAGGAGCGGATTCCCCGTGGGGGCTGCATATACAGGTAAACTTTGATCCCATATTTTGCCGCTCGTTCCATCAACACTCGCAGGGCTGCAAGGTGTTTTTCCGCTTCTTTGCCGAATTCTGGGAAATCCGGATGCGTGGTAACATGATGCAGCATCGTATGCACCCAGATTCCATTAAATCCATTTGCTGCGATGTCCGCGAGAACTTCATCCGTATAGGAGTCTTTTGCCGTACAGCTTTCCGCGGAAGTCGTGTTGATGGTTTTTGTGGAAATCCCGAAAGGGCTTGCCGGAGAACGCCAGATTTTATACATAACTATTTGTCCTCCGGAAGAATTTCAGCGACGACAACACGTTCAAAATAGATGGCTTTTTCGTCGGTTTCTTTGCCATAAGACATCTCCGGCGAGACAAATTTCAATGAAATCCAAACCCCGTATTCTTTCCCCTTTTTCATGTTATCGTTTGCCGGGGCCAGCGGGAAATGCAGCGACCAGTCGTTCATGGTATAGAGCAAAGTGGTCGGATGGACAGGAAGTTTGCCGACATAGTACCAGTGATATCCGGGGGCAGTAACGTCTTCCTGATTGATTTCCAGAACGGCGGCGCGTTCATCGGTTTCCCGGACAAGGATTCCGGTACGCAGCGGGAGAACCGGCGTTTCATCGCTCAAGGTGGCTTTAATTGCTGCTCCACTTTCCGAGTTCGGGTCAACCACCGCAGTCAGGCGGTCCGAGGTGAAGTTCGTCGCATCTGCGGTGAAGTCACCAGCAACATGGCGGCCTTTGAAAAATTCCGGTGTCTCCATCCCCGGAGGGGTTGTTAAGGCCTTATAGGTCTCTAATTCTTTGTTCATTATGTAAGTTTCATAAGCTCTTGAGCTTGGCACCAGAAAACGGTTGATATGATCTGTCCACGTAGCTTCTGCGCGCTCCAATGCTTCGGCACGATTGAGCGGATAATTGTCAATACTCCCGCCTTTGGCCAGATGTTCCTTTAAAAGCGGACGGTGAAGGATATAGGTCGCGCGGTCAAGGTTGAGCCTGGCTCGGCGAACTCTGCGCAAATAATCCGGATTGTTGGCAACCAGTTTTTCCGCGCTGTCAAAAATCTTTTGTGCAGTAGTTACAGTTTTCAAATCGAGATGCTTGAATTGATAGGGGCTGCTGAACCAATGGACAAAGCTGTTGGTGCGCTCCACAGAATCACGGATCAGGTCGCGATAATCCCGCATCAACTGTCCTGCCGGGCCATAGTAACGATCGGTAAAACGGGTACGCAATTTTTCAAAGTCATCGTACGGGTTTTCCATCAGTTTAGCCTGGATCCAGATATTCTGATCATAAAAGTCTGCCCGGGTTGTGTATTCGTGTTCAATAAAGAAATATTGAACATGATTGGCGGCATAAATCCGGAAATTGTCTTCAAGTGTGTATTCGTATGGGAAGGGCATCCCGGTCATGATATAGGTAATTCCGTAGTCCCAGATGCTCAGGTTCGGAGTGATTTTCGCCCACGATTTCAGCAGATCGACATAAACTTTATTTTCCGGCGCCATATAACTTTTTGCCTGATTGGTACGAGTATCGCAGAGTCGAATCAGAACGTTATTGCGTGGAACAATGGTTGCCGGTGGCGTATCTGTGTATTGATAGGCAAGAGTACTGACGAAAATATTGGGACGGAAGGCCTTAATATCGTCGGCAATTTCATTGATGAAGTCCAGAAGAGGGCCGGTTTCATTGCCTTCCCGCTGGACAATTGCCTGGCAATTGTCACACTGGCAGGGATTGAAGCTGTCGTTAGTCGAAAGGTCGTAAATCAATGGTGCCGGAGTTCGCAGCTGTTTCGCTTTTTCTTCGTCGGCAAGAATATTTTCCCGGAGCTTTTCTTTAAAGATCTTTCGCACATCGGGATTGGTCAGGCAAAGTTGAGAGG
>CALGPR010000431.1 GCA_937960425.1 uncultured Lentisphaeria bacterium | reverse complement strand
GCTCTGGAACAATGCCCCCGGCAAAGCATATCAGATTCCAAGCACTACCAGTGAAATTATGGGAGGGCAATTAACCGCAATTGATGCAGTCACCTCCCTTCAACTGACCGGAGACAGCCGTGCTACCGTCTATGGAGGCAATTCCGTTGAAAACTCTCCTGATGCATACATTCAAATTAAAGGAACTATCGGTACTGTTTTTGGCGGAGGAACAGCCAACGGCGCTGACACCTATATCCATCTTGCAGGCGGTAAGGTCTACAACCTCTTTGGCGGCGGCAACAGCGCTGCCGTTGGTAATGCCACAATTGTTATTGACTCCGGTTCGGCAAATTATCTTTACGGCGGAGCCTATAACAATACAGCAGCCTCCGTTGCAATTACGATGAATGGCGGATCGGTCTGGAAATTTTATGGTGGCAGTGCTGACGGCTCTGTCTCCGGAAATGTCACCATTGCAATCAACGGCGGAGCGATCACAAATGTTTTTTATGGCGCCGGGATGGGCAGCGTAGCGGGAACTGTTTCTATCACGTTTGGCGCAGATGTCGATTTGAGCGCCAGTCCCATTCTTTATGGCGGAGCTATGGTCGGCTATCAGTCTGTGATTACCAGTTCATCTGCTGATCTGCCCGCATTAAGCTGCAAGGGCGATACTGATGTTTCTATTGGCAGCATTGCCATGACTTTCAATGCGACAAAAATCGACGGCATGGTTATCGGGGGTAATTTTGTCAATGCAGACGGCACAAACGATGTTATTAACGGCTCCATCCGTAAAGTTACGTTGACCTTTAATGGTGCGACTGCCGACAGCTGGATTTTTGGCGGCAGCTATGTCCGCAGCAGCTATTCAACCGATACGATTTCCGGAAAAGTTACATTGAACTTCACTGACGGCACCTATTCCTATGTTTTTGGCGGCAGTCGTGCAGAAAACAACGGACAGGCAACAATCTCTACTGGAACCGCAATTAATATTTCCGGCGGTACATTCAATAATTACGTTGTTGCAGGAGGATATGCTTCCAAAGGAGCTACTGTCAGTTGTGGAACGACGGAAATTTTCGTTGACACAACAGTGAATAACGTAACATTTAAGCAAGCCATCTACCTTGGCGGCTATGCCTTATCGGTCGGCGATACCAGCACCGTCGCCGGACGTACCATTACCTTTACCGGCAACGGCGACAATTTGGATCTGACGGGAAGTATCTATGGAACAGGTTTCGGCTCCGGCAATGTTTCTACAAGCGACCGGGCAGTTGCTATTTTTGATGACTTTACCGGCAACTTCAACGGAGTGTTCCGTTCTTTCAATACACTTCAAATCAACGGCAACAGTACAGTAAATTTCACAAAAGAGCTGGATCCCAGCAATTTCAAATACTGGGATTTTGATCTGACTGGCCGTGACGTTGCTCTGGCAGATACGGCCATGGCAAACTTTACCGGAGCAGAAGCTCTTTACCTGGCCAGGAACTCAGTTCGTTCCATTACAATTACCGCGGATGAACTCAATGGCCAGACAAGCGGCAGCTATATTCTGGTCAGTGGCGACGCAGAACTTTTTGAAGGAATCAGCGGAAAATCTTTCTCCTTCTACTTTAACGAAGGAGAAAACCAGTACTCCGGCCGTCTCTATGTTAACGAAAATGACTGGTTTAACTGTGGAGACCATGCTTGGAAAGTTTCTTATGACGACGGAATTATTGCCTTGAAATGGCAGCCTGTTGAAGAGCTGATTCCGACATCACTGGCATTGGATGAATTTGCTTTGGACAGTGAAACTTCCCTGCTTTGTGACAGTGCAGCTGATCAGTTGCTGAAACGCGAAACATTATTGGCAACCAATAATAACGGGTTGCTCTGCTGACCTTCAGACGGGAATATTCCCAAGAGTAATTTTGCGACAACAAGACAATTGTTGTAAAGAAAGCGCGAAAATGCTCCTTTTCATGCCGGACATTGTCCGGCATTTTTTTATTTTGAAAATCGCCCGGGGCGCCTCTTAGCAGGCCCCCAGTTGTCAATTTCGCCATCCGGGGCGGACTTGAACGGGATACAGATTTTCCATCTTTTACGCACCCCCCAAGCAGTCAAATAATCGTGAATCTCTGGAATCAATCGGTGATACATTATGCAGCATGCACAAGCCTATGCTTGTTTTCTGTTTTAGTCTCCAAGTTCCGCTTAACCTGCGAGATTCTTTCCATTCACAAAATCCTGGGGAAAATCATTGCGTGGCAATTGCGTTCCCCTTGAAACATTTCTTTCAATCGGACTCCGGCAATGCAAAATCTGCAAAATATGCCACTTTTCCCCACTATTTTACGGAAATTTTACCGCAAGGCGGAACAACGATGCACATTTACCGTTACTCAACAAATTAAGAGCTATTGCAAATAGTCAGGTTTTTCCGTTTGAAACGGAGAAGCGGCAAATCCTTCTTTGTTGTACAAATTGCAACCAACGGGAAAATTATTCCAACCGTAACGCACCTGTTCCGGCGTCTCTACCATAGGAGATGATACTTTCACTTCATTTCCGATAATTTCCGCATCAGCCCAGTAGTACTTGCCATCACTGCCGGCAATGGCAAATGCGCCGAGCTTCCCCTTCGCTTCGAGTCCCGACCCACAATGATCAAAAGTCAGAAAGAGTGCATTGCCTTCTTTTCGCATGGAACGGTAACGCGGCCCCGATGTCACACCCTTTTCACCATAACAAATTCGCTCGGCTTCCTTTGCCAATCGATATCCGACAGTTTGTTTATCCCGGGGATGAATATCGGAATGATCCCCGACATCAATTGTAACTGCCATTCCGGTATCAGGGACAGTTTCCGCCACAAACGCCTGAACCTCCCGCAGCCGTGCCCACGGTTCATCCGCCGGTTCACGTCCCTCCATGTAATTATCCGGCAGCCGGTCCAGAGGCCGGTGTGCCTCAAACGCAGATAATTGAGTCAGGCAAAAAGCAAACTCAGGATCATCCCATTGGGTACGCCAGTCTGCAATCTGGAGTTTTTGCAGCGGAACGTAATCTTCCCAATTTGCCCAGGCATTATTTTCGCCCTGGTACCAGATCGTTCCCCGCATCGGATACCTTGTCCATGGAGCAATCATTGCATTATACAATGTGGAAGGAATATGGGGAGATCCTGAAATTTCTTCCAGTTGTTCCGGCAACATTGGGCGAGGCGATAATTCATCGCTCTTTACGACAAATTCTATCTTGCTCTTCCATTCTCCAGAAAGCGTTTCAACCACCAAACCATCTTCAGTCGTCAAACGAATCTCACCGTTGATTCCGCCGGCAGAATAGACATTGATTACCCGAATGGTTAATACCCCCGTCCCGTTTTTGATTTTCGCAGCAGGTAACAGATACTTACGCGGAGTACGCCAGGCATAATCTGTCTCAATTCCGGTCTCTCCAATTAATTCACCATCCCAGAAACACTGGTCATAATCGTCAATCGCGCCAATTTCCAAAAATAAATCCTTCCCGGCAAATTCTGCCGGAATAGTGACTGCCCGCCGAAATTGAATCACGCCAATCACCTTCTCAAATGGTTTTTGCGACGGTAATATTTCAGACGTCCAGCTGCTGTCATCATATTCCGGACGTGACCAGTTGCTGGCTTCAGCCGCAATATCTTTACCAAAGGCATAATAATCATCCATCCAGACGGCAAGATCATCCAGCAATTTTTCCCGCATAGCCTCTTTGTCAGCGGGCAACCCCTTCACTTTCTGACGATAGTCTTCGATCTGTTCGAGTTCCTCTGACCGCTCCGCTGTTCGATATCCTTCTTCGCTGATCCAACTTTGAATAGCGGTTCCGCCCCAACTGGAATCGACCAATCCAATCGGTACATCCAAATCTCGATACAACTCCCGCCCGAAAAAATACCCCACTGCACTGAAGTCCTTTACGGACTCTGGAGAACAAACCTGCCACTCACCAGCCGCAATATCCTGCAACGGCCCCATTGGACTGGTCGCCAATCCCGTTAAGAAAAGACGAATCTCGGGATAATTTGCATTTGCCACTTCTTCCTCATAGTTTGCCGTTCGCCAGAAAGGGCTTTCGGAAAACACCGGCATTTGCATATTACTCTGCCCGGAACACATCCAGACTTCTCCCACCAGAACGTCAGAAAAAATTACTTCTTGCCCTTCACTGCTAATTGTAATTTCAAAAGGCCCGCCTGCCTGTTTTTCCGGAAGTACAGCAATCCAAACGCCATTTTCGTTTGCCCGGGTACTGACATCAGCATCGTCCATATTGACAGTAATAACAGTTCCCGGAACCGCCGTCCCGCCAATTCGGATCGGGCGTCCCTGCTGCAACACCATATGATTCCCATAAGTACGAAATACCGTAAAAGAAGGTTCCGTATTTGCATCAGCGGCAAACATCATACCACATCCAAGCAGAATCAGTTCCCATAGAGCAATTTTAATTTTTTTCATAGCCAATTCACTTCTTTGTCTCTATCTTATCTTTTTTAATTAATTCAGCAGCGATCTCCGCGACTGTCCTGCTCTCTCCGGGAATGATCCAGTCAGGGGCAATCTCCGCTAACGGGATCATGACAAATCCCCGCATTACCGCTCTCGGATGCGGAACCATCAATTCCGGCAAATTTATTTTTTCATTGCCAAACAAAATAATGTCCAGGTCAATCGTTCGTGAAGCATTATGTCCATGCGAAGCCGGTCGCCCAAGGGCAATTTCAATTTTCTGGCAAGTTTGCAACAGCGTTTCTGCCTGAAACGGCCATTCCCCAATCAAAGCTCCATTCAGAAAATCAGGCGTCCCCGGAGCACAATCGACTGGAGTCGTCTGAAAAAATGAAGACACCTGTATTTCCTGCATTCCTGCTTGTGACAACAACCGTACTGCATCAGAAAATGCCGTATCAACTTTGCCGAGATTGCCGCCGAGGGCAATAGCAACTTTTGCCAATTTTTCCCTCCATTTCTTCGGTTATGGCTCGAAATTTCGACAAATACAACTATATTTTAACTCGGATATTGAAAAGAATCAAAGAAATAATCAGAAAAATGACGTCATCCCCGCCAAAACTTCGTGTATATTTTCTCGGCGCCGGTGAAATTGCCGTACCGATTCTGCAAAAACTTGCCTCGCTCGATTCCATAGAGTTGATCGGTGCTGGAACACAAATTGATCGTCCAGCCGGCCGAAAACGCAAGCTGGCGCCGACTCCAGTCGGCGCCGCCGGAGATGCTGCAGGAATCCCGGTAGAACGTATCAACAACGTCAATGCACCGGATTTTCTGGCAACCCTCAGAGAAAAAAAACCTGACATGATTCTGGTGGTTTCTTTCGGCCAATTGCTGCGCAATGACCTGTTGACATTGCCTCGTTTGGGGTGTGTTAATGTCCATGCTTCAATCTTACCTCGATACCGGGGGGCATCTCCTATCGTCAATGCCATTCTCAATCAAGACTCAGAAACCGGTATCACTTACATGGCAATGGACAAAGGCCTTGATACTGGTGCGATTTATCACATTGTCAAGCATCCGCTTTCAGGAACAGAGACCAGTGAATCACTGGAACATGATCTGGGAAATATCGGTGCTGCACATCTTGAAGATGCCTTGCTGGGAATTGCCTCCGGCCGTTATCAGCCTGTTCCACAACCATTAACAACTTATGCAAACACGCGAAAAATCCATAAACAGGATGGTTTTCTTGACTGGCGGCACAGCGCTAGAGAGCTTGAAGCAAAAATTCGTGCCTATCACCCATGGCCGGGCACGCAGGCTCTACTTGCCTGGCCGGATGACCGCACGCTGCTGATCGGCATTCGATCTGCAAAAATCCATGAAAATCATAAAGGTTCTCCCGGGGAAATTCTCCGGGCTGACAAACACGGAATTATCGTCTGCTGCGGATCCGGAGCATTGGAACTGCTTGAAATCGCGCCGCCCGGGCGTAAAGTCATGTCAAGCAGCGCATTCCTTAACGGCTGCCCGGTCAAAGGTGCAGCTTTTCTCAATGAAAACCCTTTTGCCGCAGTAAAATGACTACGGGAAATCCAATTCGGTTGTGATTTTCCTGAACGCAAAAAATTTACACAAATTATGGCAACAACAGTAAAAAAACAAATTATTCTCAATGCTGAAAAACTTGAGCGTCGTCTAGCGCAATTAAGCAATGGGAAACTGGAACAGTACGAGATTGAACGGGAGGAAGACGAGCCTAAAGTTGGTTCAATTTATCTTGGCCGTATCATCAATCTGGAGCCGGCACTACAAGCTGCGTTTGTTGACATTGGAGTGGGGAAAAATGCTTTTCTGCACTATTGGGACATGCTTCCCGGTGGAGACGACCTTCTGGAACGGATTCCCGTCGAAGAAACGATAAAAAAGACTTCCCCCAAGGGACGCAGCCGGTCTGCCGCACGCAAAGTGGCTGTGGCAAATGAAAAGATCAATCTCGCCAAGCAGATCCGCGAAAGGGAAAAACGCCGGCGGCATAAAATGACCATTCAGGACATTCCAAGTTTTTTCCCACCGGGGACAGAACTCCTGGTACAGGTTGTTAAATCTCCGATCGGGACAAAAGGAGCGCGTGTTACTACGAATATATCCATCCCCGGACGCTACCTGGTACTACTCCCTTATTATGATCATATCGGACTATCGAGCAAAATTGACAATGAACAGGAACGCCAGAGGCTGCGTAAAATACTCAGTGCCCTGGATGTTCCCGAAGGGACGGGATTAATTTGCCGCACTGTCGGGGAAGGCAGGAAAAGTGTATTTTTCAAACGCGATCTGGAATTGCTTCTCGACCACTGGAATCGGGCTGAAGAAGCGCTGAACACCCAGAAGGCGCCAGTGCTGGTTTATGCAGAACCGACGTTGATTGAGCGAACCGTTCGCGACTTTATGACAGAAGACATCGACGAAATCATCGTTGACGATGAAGCGGCATTTAAAAATATCTCTGCAATTGTACGTAAATTCGGTGGCGGCAAAATGGCAGCCAAAGTCATTCATTACGCCAAAGCGCAACCGATTTTTGACGCCTATAATATTACTGCGCAAATCAACGAAGTATTCCGTCGAGAAGTTCAACTTCCGTCCGGTGGCTATATCTGCATCGATGAGACCGAAGCACTGATTGCTATCGATGTCAATACTGGACACGGCAAACGGAACGGGGATCAACCGGAAGTCATTTTCAAAACCAACATGGAAGCGGCGGAAGAAATTGCACGCCAGCTTCGTCTTCGCAACATCGGAGGGCTGGTAGTATTAGACTTCATCGACATGCGTTCTTCCAAAGACCGCGAAGAACTATTTCGTGCCATGAAGCGTTTAACCAAAGGCGATCGGGCAAAGACTAAAGTTCTGCCGTTAAGTAAGCTCGGACTGATGGAAATGACCCGCCAGCGCGAACATGAAAGCGTGAAAGATACTGTTTTTGATCCCTGTCCATATTGCCACGGAAGCGGCAGGGTAAAATCTCCTGTGACGATGAGTGCAGAGATCCAGCGCCATCTGGCAATGGTTCTCAAAAACAGTAAACTCCGGGGAATCCCCATCCGCGTTGTCATGCATCCGGATGTTCTCGAGCGAATGAAACGCAATGATGCAACATTATTGCAGGAAATGGAAAAACGATATCGAAATACTTTAAGTTTCCGTGCCGATCCCGCATTACACTATGAAGACTTTTATCTGATTGATCCGCAAACAGGAGAACGCTTGGAGTAGAAAAAAAAACGGAACATCAAAAAAAAAAGTTGAAAAAAACGGATTTGGCATTATATTTATTTTTCTAAGTCGTTTTGTCTTCGCTTCTTCGGTTTTTATAAGAAGGAAAAGCTCTGAAGGCCGCGGCTATTGGAAAGTTGATTTTGTACAATTATAACATAAGGAGATCATAAAATGGCAGTTCCGAAAAGAAAAGTTTCAAAAATGAAAAAACGCCAGCGCAAGGCGGCGAATCGCTACGAAGGCGTCCAGGCGACCTTCTGCTCCGTCTGCAATGCTCCGGTTCAGCCCCATCGCGTCTGCACGGCTTGCGGCAACTATAAAGGCAAACAGGTTCTGACAATCGACTGAAATTTGTAATTGAACGGATACGCGCAATGAGGATTGCTGTTGACGCAATGGGAGGAGATTATGCTCCGGCGGTAGTCATCGAAGGACTTACTACTGCGTTGTATGATTTTCCGGAACATGAACTTGTGGTGGTAGGCCATCTCGGAAAACTTCAAATGTATCTGGAGAAATACGGGATTGCCGATCACCCACGTATCCGCCTGGTTCATGCCGAGACAGTGGTGGAAATGAGTGAACCATCCACTACGTCAATTCGCAGCAAGAAAGATTCCTCTATTACTGTTTGTGCCAAATTGATGCGTAACGGGGAAGTGGATGCAATTGTCTCTGCCGGACATACTGGAGCAGCAGTTGCTGCCACAAAAGTTCTGGTTCGTACCCTTCCCGGCATTGACCGGCCGGCGATTGCGGCCAGCCTTCCGTCCCGTGATGGCCGTTTTATTCTGATGGATGCTGGCGCCAATACAGACTGCGAAGGATACAATTTGATACAATTTGCCTTGATGGGTGAAGTTTATGCCCAATATCTCCTCGGGCTTGAACGTCCCGCGATCGGCATGTTGAGTGTCGGCGAAGAGGACATCAAAGGGAA
>CALGPR010000430.1 GCA_937960425.1 uncultured Lentisphaeria bacterium | reverse complement strand
GAGTATAATAATAAACGGCGCCCCCTGCAGCAGCAGGCCAGATTAAGACAAACCACAAAAAAGACATAACTTCTCCTGTTCTTTTCCCTTGAGAATTACAGTAATACGCGATTCCGGTAAAACAATGCAGCAGTATGAAAAAAACACTTTTTTTTCTTCCGCTTTGCAATCGAGAAATTCTGGAATATAGTAATAGATTTATATATTGTTTCAGAAACGCAGGAAGAAAAAGGTATGAAACCGAGTTCACAGCAGGCTGCCCGTTCAATTCGCCAGGTAACATGGGCAGGAATGTTTATCAATGCAATCCTGACAGTGGGAAAACTGTTTGCCGGAATTTACGGAAACAGTCAAGCACTCATTGCGGATGCGATTCACAGTATTTCTGACTTGGTGACAGACGTTGCTGTTTTAGTTGGCATGTATTTCTGGACTCAGCCTGCGGATGATTCTCATCCTTACGGGCACGGAAAAATTGAAATGTTGGTGACGCTTTTTATCGGAGCCGCTTTGGCTCTGGTCGGGTTTGAACTGATAAATCACGCAGTAACGACGCTATACCGGATGATCTGGGAAGGGCAGGTTGCCAAAGAACCTTCGATGATAGCGTTTTATGTCGCGCTTGTTTCGATTTTCAGTAAGGAGTTACTGTATCGCTGGACACGGCAAGTGGGAAAAAAAACCGGCTCACAGGCACTTGTCGCTAATGCGTGGCATCACCGTTCTGACGCATTGTCGTCTATTCCGGCGGCAATAGCAGTGTTGACGGTGATTGTATTGGGCCCGAACTTCTGCTGGGCGGACCCGGTGGGGGCGATTCTGGTTTCTCTGCTGATTTTTCACGCTGCCTGGCAAATTGTCCGACCGGCATTGGTAGTTTTGCTGGATAACGGTATGACAAAAGCGCAATTGAATGAAATTAAAGAAATTGCCGGTTCTGTTGAAGGGGTAGACCTGGTTCATCAGATCCGCACCCGTCCGACCGGGGCTGGAACGTTTGTTTTGGACCTTCACGTCCATGTCGACGGAACTCTATCGGTCAGCCAGGGGCATGATATCGCCGAAGTCATTGAGAAGAAGATTTTGTCCGGAACATTGCCGATTTCGGATGTACTTGTTCATATAGAACCCAGGCAACATGGGGAAGCCAAGGAGAAAATGAAATGATTGATTTTTGTACCAATAATCTGTATTGGAATATTGCTTTATTTGTTATTGGCGTAGTGGTTTTAATCAAAGCCAGTGACATTTTTGTTGAGGCGGCTTCACTAATTGCCCGTCGTTCCGGCGTTTCCGAGTTGGTAATCGGCTTGACATTGGTCAGTATCGGAACTTCCCTGCCGGAACTGGCAACCAATATTATCGCCTGTCTCCAGAAGCAGAGTGAAATTGCCATGGGTAATATTGTCGGTAGCAATATCACCAATATTCTTCTGATTCTTGGGTTCGGTGTGGCGCTGCTGGGAAAAGTGGAAGTGCCGAAGAACTTATTTTATCGGGATGGGACTTTTTTGATCCTTTCAACTCTGGCTTTATGTATTCCCTGTTGGCTGGGGTATCCGGTGAATCGGGCAGTGGGAATGATTTTTTTTCTTATCCTTGCTGTTTATATCGTTGTTCTTTGTCGTACTGCACGGGAAGATGTTGTAGAAGAAGGAGGGGAAGGAAAAGAGCACGCCACCGGCTCAGTTGGAATGGCTTTGTTGTGGCTTGTCTTCTCTCTCATTGGTATTTTCGCAGGAGCTAAGGCAATGGTAGACACGGTAGTCTGGACTGCAGAACGTTTGAATATCAGTGCGTCAGTGATTGCTTTGACTGTGGTAGCGCTTGGAACATCGTTGCCGGAACTTGCTGTCACCATTGCCGGAATTATCAAAAAACGCAACGGGATTGCTTTGGGAAATATTGTTGGCAGCTGTATTATGAATATTCTGCTGATTCTGGGGCTCTCTGCCGTCATCTATCCCTTAAGTGTGGATCGGAGTATGCTGGTATTTCACATGCCGCTTCTGCTGGTAACATGTTGTGTATTGTGCTTGCTGATGCGGACGCGCTGGAGACTTGGCCGGTTGGAAGGCGGAGTACTATTTCTGGGATATGTGGGGTTTATGATCTATAATTTTTATCATATATAAAGTCCATATTTCGCAACAGATGGATGACTGATGCTTTGATTTTTTTTCGGAAGGTCCCAGGCTTACAGCGAAATAGGAGCAGCAGGCAGTGTCATAAAAAAGGAGGCGCGATATTGCCTCCTTTTTTTATCTTTTTATCAATATCCGGATGGATCGTAATATTTTGCCCGTCCATTGTCATCGTTAGTGCAGGGGTGTCCGAGACTCCATTCAGCGCCATATCCTGCATTGCTGGAACGCATTTTCATGGCGCTGACATGGCCATCGCAAAAGCTGATATTGGCTTGCCGATTGTGCCGAAAGTGCATTGTCGGATACATCAGCCATACTCCGCCCGCTGGTTCGATGGAAGAACTGAACCCCAGCAGGTCATTTCCCCAGCCGCCGGAAAAACTGACCGGAATAGCAGAGTCTGCAAACATGATTTTCATATCGGGGGATTTGATGGAAGCACTTTTACGTCCGGCGGCATACGCTTCATTGGTGTAATCTTCACTGAGAGTGCCGACCAGGGTATTGTATCCATACCCTCCGCATCCTCGTTCAAAGGCATTCTGGACGGTGCTGTCCGGCATTTCCGCACAGGTTCTGATCCCTTCGCCAGAACCGAAATACGGGGTAAGCGGACCGTCTTCATTGGTATAATCCGCAGAACCTGAACTGCTGCTGTTGGTGCTGCTGCCATGCCAGCGATGGCAATTGGCACCCATCATGTCAGTAGCATACGGCACGAGGAAATCTTCATTGTCATTGGCATACATGATATTTGCCATTGCAATCTGCCGCAAGTTGCTTTTGCATTTTACGGAATAAGCGCTTCCTCTGGCTTTGCCTAATGCCGGGAGCAACATCGATGCCAGAATAGCAATAATGGCGATGACAACAAGAAGTTCAATCAGGGTAAAACGGGAGCGGGAGGGGGGGATTTTCATAGCGAAATCCTTTCAAAAGATGTGTTACGCGCACGCGTGCCGGAATCCCGACACAGAAACATACAATAATTGAGGATCTGGCTTGGAACAGAATATTCCTCACAGTTGCGCGACAGCTTCCGATTTGCACGGAATTCACTCGATTATTGCGACGGAACTAATACTATAGCACCGCTGGGAAAAAAAGCAAAAACAGTTTGCTTTTCAAAGCAGCAAGAGGTACTATAAATAGAAAAGTAATTGATAAAAACCGCACAGGACTTTCAATAGTTGTGCAAAAAATGAGGGAATGGCTGATGCGGTGGTGTTTTCCCCAGAGTTAAGGAGAATGAATGAAATCCGATTTGCCGGTAACGTTTCTAACCTGGCCGCAGGTCATACGTTTTTTGTTTCCCTATTTGCGGGGATACCGGCTGAAATTGTCGTTGCTTATGGCAGTTTTACTCTTCGGGGTAGGGATTACGTATATTACGCCGCAGGTGCAGCGTTTCTTTTTTGACGAAGTCCTTCTGGGGAAGAACCGTTCTGCATTTTTGCCTCTGCTATTACTGCTGGGGGTATTATTTTGTTTGCGCCAGGCGATAATTACGGGGAGTAATTACTGGTCTAACCGGATAATGGCAAAAATTGGTTTGGATGTGCAGTCCGTTTTTTCGGGGCATTTGCTCCGATTGCCAAGCCATTTTTTTGATGCGTCCGGGAGTGGGTATTTGAGCAGTCGGTTTTCCCGCGACTTGCAGGAAATGAAAGTCCTCTATTCTCCCATGATTTTTAATATTATCATGAATGTCCTTCAATTTGTCGGTGGTGCATTTTTTGTTTTCTATTTCCGTTGGCAGCTTTTTGTTGCAGCATTGCCGGCGGCTTTGTTATTGTATTGTTGTAACCGCTATTTTGTCCGGCGGCAATTTGAAATTTCCTGTCGGCAACAGGAGGCACGGGCTTGCGCTGGTGGAAAACTCCAGGAATCACTTCAGAATATACGTCTGGTGAAAGCTTCTGCCAGTGAACAGAAGACGCACATTGAGCTGACCGGCCAATTTGAAGAAATTTATAAATTGAGCTTGTCCAATCTGAAACTGGCAACCATCCGCCGCAGTGCGTTGCACGGTGTGCCCGGAATTTTCAAAGGCTGTTTGCTGGCCCTGTGCGCATGGTATGTGGTAGCTGGAGAACTGACGGTGGGGGAACTGGTGGCATTGAATACCTATTTGTCAATGATGCTCAGCCCAGCGGTAGCTTTCAGTGCTAATGAAAACTCTCTCCAGCAGGGACGCGCCGCAGCTGCCCGTTTGAAGGAATTGATCGAACAACTTCCGGAAGAGCACCTCGATGCAGGACGGGAAGTCGCCCGGTTAACTGGAGAAATTCAATTTGATCAGGTGTCTTTTTCGTATCTTCCGGAGAAAAAAGTCCTCGACCGGGTTTCTTTCCAGCTGTGGCCAGGCAGTAAAACCGCTCTGGTTGGTCCCAGCGGTAGTGGGAAAAGTACGATAGGTGCTTTATTGATTGGGCTGTATCAGGCAGAAAGCGGGAAAATATTGCTGGATCATTACCCGATTGAAGAGTTCTGTTTACGTTCTTTGCGTAATCGTATCGGGTATGTCAATACTTCTGCCCAGTTGTTCAACGATACTTTTGCCTATAATTTACGTTTCGGTAACCCTGCACTCAGTGATGCGGCAATTTGGTCGATGTTGCAAAGGACATGTCCGGATTTATGCCTTGAAGGGGCAGAAGCAACACTGCGGCGAAAAGTCGGAGAGGGAGGGACAACTCTTTCTGCCGGGCAGCGGTTGCGATTGACTATTACCCGTGAGTTGTTGCGTCAACCTGATATTTTGATTCTTGACGAGCCGTCATCTACTCTCGACAATGAGTCCGAGCGGCGCCTGTTGCGTTTGTTGCAGCAGGAATGCAGTGCGATAACAGTGCTGCTGATTACGCACCGTCCGGCGTTGATGGCCTTTGCCGATCGGATCCTGGTTCTGGAAAATGGCCGTTTGACCGGCGATGGAACGCGGGAAACATTGTTGGCGGAGAATGAAATGTTTCAGTCGCTGTATCGTAATGGGTAGGTGTCCCGGCGGACAAAAGGGAATCAAAAATTCCATGGAAAGACAGATAAGTTTCTGTTTACCTTTTTTCTTGCTCCAGTGTAGAATGATTCGGAACCGTTTGCCATTTCTGAAGGGATACAGAAGTTCTTTTTTTGTATTTCCACTTGACGGAGTGCAGAATAGATGATATACTCATATAACGTGTATGATTGTTCAAAAAGTGCCAGCAAAAATCGAAGGACGTCATACCGGTACGGGTGCCTTTGATCGATAAAGTATATAAAGGCGCAAAATTGTTTTTTTTTGGATGAGAAGTACAATAGAAACGGATATTTTTTACGCATGAATACAGTTCAAATCCCAAGTGGCCTGATATGCCTGCAAAGTATCGTGGCTAATTTGCGGACGAACGCCAATTTTGAAGCGATGCTTACTCCGGAACTGAAGCAGCAGTATGCCTCTGATTCGGTTGCCGCATTGCTTGGCGTGGCGGAACAGCTTGATCTTTCCCCGGAATCCGTCGATCCGGATGGGGAAGGATTGAAACTTTGTTCTGGTCCGACTCTTGTTTTACTGGAAGACAATCACTGGATTTGCCTGATTGACCCAAGTCAGCTTGAGAAACAGGAAGTTGTCGTTTATTTTGACCCGTTGGCATCGGGAAGTCAGAAAATTCTCAACGAGCCATGTTCAAAATTTCTGCAGCGAAAAATTGAGCATATCATAAAATTTCGTTCGTTACAGGCGGTTGATTATTCGCAGCATACTCGAATTTTCTGCCTTACATCTATTGGCAAGCATCACGGATTGCCGATGGATAGTCGCCGTTTGATGCATGATTATGCCATTGGTGAACAGGAAATTTCCTTTGCTCTTCTCCGGAGAATCCTCAGCGATTACAATATGAAATGCAAAGTAATCCGCCTTACCTGGGAGAAACTCTATAAAATGGGTTCCGCTTTTCCGGTGATGGCGGAAAAGCCTAATGGGAAGTATTTGATCATCTGCGGTATTCGTCGAGCAGCTAAGGAAGGGGACGAAGACCGCGTCGTTGTGATTGACCCAGAAGACAAGACGCAGGCCCCCGGGAATCAGTTCCAGTTCTGGACACGGGCGGAACTGGAATCTCAAACCATCGGGAAAATGATCCTGGCCAAACGAATTTATTCTCTGACTGCCGAAGAACAACCATTTGGATTGCGTTGGTTTATTCCCGAATTTATCAAATTAAAAGGAGTGTTCGGTCAGATTATCCTGGCGGTTTTGATGATTAATGCGATCGCGTTGATTACGCCGCTATTTTTTCAGATCGTCGTGGACAAAGTGCTGGTCAATGAGAGTTATCAGACTTTGAATGTGCTTGGTGTCGCAATTATGATTGCGCTGGTGTTTAACTGCGGGATGGAATTTCTACGCAGTTATCTGCTTTTGTTTGCAACGAACAAAATCGATATCAATACGGCAACGAAAACCTTTCGGCATCTGATGCGTTTGCCGATCGATTTTTTTGAACGTGTTCCGTCTGGTGTTCTGCTGAAGCACATGCAGCAGACCGAACGAATCCGTGGATTTTTGTCCGGTAACCTTTTCTTTACGATCCTCGAGCTTTTTTCGCTGGTGGTTTTTATCCCGTTTTTAATGATTTACAGCATTAAATTGACAGCACTGGTGATGAGTTTTTCATTGATGATGGCGATCGTAATTGCGTTGCTGATCCGTCCTTTCCAGCGTCGCTTGCACGAATTGTACCAAGCTGAAGGAAAGCGGCAAAGTCGTCTGGTGGAATCCATCCATGGCATTCGTACCGTAAAATCACTGGCTCTTGAACCGGTCGAAGAAAAGGCGTGGGACGATACAACAGCTTATTCCATTAATGCCTATTTCAGTGTGGGAAAAATTTCCATCACGGCACGTGCGATCAGCCAGTTTCTTGAAATGTCCATGACGATTGCCGTTATCTGGGTAGGGGCATTGCTGGTCTTTGAACACGAAATCAGTATTGGTGCTTTGATTGCGTTTCAGATGCTTTCCGGCCGAGTTACCGGGCCGCTGGTGAAGCTGGTGTCATTGATTCATGAGTATCAGCAGGTCGCTCTTTCGGTGCGGATGCTGGGTTGTGTGATGAATACGCGGACTGAACCGACCGGGGGCGGAGTCCGCAACGCGCTTAAGGGGCGGATCAGTTTTGAGAATGTTTCTTTCCAGTATACTCCGGATACGCCGCAGGTGATCAAGCAATTTAATTTGGAAGTTTCTCAGGGGCAGGTGATTGGTATTGTCGGTCGTTCCGGTTCCGGGAAATCCACGTTGACTAAACTTTTACAGGGGTTATATCCGATTCAGCAAGGGTTGATTAAAATTGATGGAATTGACCTACGGGAAATCGACAAGGCTCATCTGCGCAGCAGTATCGGGATTGTGCTTCAGGAGAATTATTTTTTCAGCGGAACGATTCGGGAAAATATCTGTTTGACCAAGAAAAGTGCTTCGTTGGAAGAAATCATCTATGTTGCCAAACTTGCCGGGGCTGATGAATTCATCCAGAAGCTGCAAAAAGGATATGATACCATGCTTGAAGAAAATGCATCGAATCTTTCCGGTGGCCAAAAGCAGCGCCTGGCGATTGCACGGGCGTTGTTGACCAATCCCCCGATTCTGATTTTCGACGAAGCAACCAGCGCGCTTGACCCGGACAGTGAAGAGCTGATTCAACAGAATTTGAAAGCAATTGCCCGTGGCAGAACCGTTTTGATTATTTCTCATCGCCTGTCTATTGTCAGTGGTGCGGATCGGATTCTGGTCATTGAAAACGGCAGACGTACAGATTATGCTTCCCACCTTGAACTGGTCAATAAACCCGGTATTTATCACGACTTCTGGCAGCAGCAGCTTGGCCGCCATGCCGATGCCGTAGCGAACGCAAACGCAAATACGGCAAAAAAGGGGGGAGTACGTGTCAATAACAACATCGGGAGTATTACCATATCATGAGTAAAAAGAAAGAGCTCATCAGTCAGGATACTATTGAGTTTCAGACTGATGCTTTGGAATTGATGAACCGCAGATTGCCGTGGTGGGCCCGATATGGCTTGCTTTATGCACTGTTGATTTTTGTTGCGGCGATTGTCTGGGCGTGCATCGGAAAAGTGGACGTTATTGTTGCTTGCGAGGGAAAGGTTGTCAGCGACAAAGATATTGTCTTGAAACCGATGGAACTTTCTTACATCAAAAAAATTCATGTGCGCCCAGGGGATCAGGTGAAAGCGGGAGATATTCTGGTCAGTTTTGATTCGACGCTGAACCAGGCAGAGTTTGAACGCTACCAAGCCCAATATGAGAGCCTGAAAGCGGAATTGGCGCGGATTCGTGCTGAGGCGGCAGGGGATGAGTATGTCATTAGTGAAAACCCTTCTTATGAAGAGCAGCAGCAGTTGAAAGTTTTTAAACAACGGCAGTTGCTTTACCAGGAGCAAATGGAATATTACGACCAGAGTGTGAAACAGGCCGAGGCTGCTGTCAAAAGCTGTGATGACGGTGTCGTGAACTTGTCGAAGGAATTGGAAACTCTGGATAAACGAATTGCCATGTATCAAAAAATCGCGGACAATCATGGTGATGTGACTCCAGAGAAATTACTGGAATTGGAGTTGAACCGGCAACAATATATCCGCAGCCTTACTGATGCGAAAAACAACAGTAGCGAGAGTCGGTTTCAATTGAGCAGTACCATCGCTCGTCGCAATGCTTATGTTGAAGAATGGCAGCGGGATATTGCAGAATCACTGGTTTCTGTAGAACGGGATTTTTCCAGTATTGAAAAACAATATGAAAAGACTCAGAGAATGCTTGAGTATACTGAGCTGAGAGCTCCGGTAGATGCAATTGTTCATGAAGTTGCTGCTTTTAGTGAAGGCTCTGCGGTGCAGGAAGCTGAGGCATTGATTACTTTAGTGCCCTTATCCAGCGACCATGAAATGGAGATTGAGATTCAGGCTCGTGACATTGGTAAAGTTGCTGTAGGTGACAGGGTGCGAGTAAAGCTCAATGCATTTCCCTATCAAAAGCATGGAACACTTGAAGGTAATATTTTGAATATCTCTGAAAATACTTTTCAGCGGCAGGCAAATGAACCGGGGGCACTGGTTTATTATCGTGCCAGGATTTCCCTGCATGGCAATCTCAAATTGTTGCCGTCGAATTTCCGGTTGCGGCCGGGCATGGAAGCTCAGGCGGAAATTATTACTGGTGATCGGCGCATTATTGAATATGTCCTTTTCCCATTGACAAAAGCCTTGGATGAAGCCATACGCGAACCTTAATTAAAAAATGTAACAAATTCACCGGCTCCGGAAAGGAATTGTTTGCTCAATTCGTTTTCCGGAGCTCTTTTTTTCAAGCAGTTTACTGCTTGCAGAAAAGAGCAGGGAGGATCGGAGAAATGTTGAAGAAGGGGAAAAGAGTGTTTTTTTTGCCGGAATCTGAAATTGGCAGTTGTGCTTATAAGGGAGTCGCGCTGAGAACTGCATTCATTTTTTTTTGTTACTTGTTGCATCATGGCGACATCGCTGCCAGCAATGCCCTGCAGAAAAGAAGTCTGGAAAATACAGAGAAAGCGTATGCAACAATGTGATTTACCATTGGAACAGCAGGTTAACTGTTGTGGATTTCTGCATTCAATTTGAGGATTTCTTCGAGTTCTTCAAAGGCTTTTTCCCATTCTTCTGTCGCTTGCGCAGCTCGGATACGATTGGCTTTCAGTTTTTTGTTGATTTCCGCGTAATTAACGTTGCCGCCAGTTTCACTGAGTTGATGGATCATAGATTGTTGCTCATCGTCAAGTTGTTCCAGTTCCTTTTCCAAATCAGCAACACGCTTTTCGGCACGTTTCTTATCGCCGGAAAGAGCTTGTCGCTGGCGTGCCCGTTCTCGGCGTTTTTCCCGGGAATCGACCTCTTCCTGGACTAATCGTTTGGCTTTCGGTTGTACTTCAGCATTTTCAGCAGCTTGCTGAGCCTCAGCAATTTTCTGCAAATAATAGTCGTAGTTGCCAAAGTATTTTTTAAAATTGCCATTGGGTTGAACTGCTAAAATCGTTGTCGCCACATTGCGTACAAATTCGACGTCATGACTGACAAAACAGACTGTCCCTTGAT
>CALGPR010000429.1 GCA_937960425.1 uncultured Lentisphaeria bacterium | reverse complement strand
GGGCTTACAGGAATTGTGAAAAGTAGAGAAGACATCTGTTTTAATCGTCGGATTCCTTAAACACAAGAGCTTTGCTTGCCACTTCTTTTCTTAGTTGGATGAGAAAAATCTCTGCTGCACGGTTGAATACTTGTTGTTTTTTCCAGACAATGTTTAAGCCGGTTTCTAAACGTGGCTGAAAGGGGCGGAAGCAAAGGCCATTGGTCGCCTCGACTGCTGCAAGTTTATCCATTACTATCGCACAGCCAATACCTCCTTCGACCATCAGCGCCGCATTAAAAATTAGATTATAAGATGCAGCAATAGTCAGTGTTTCAAAATCTTTTCCAAACCATTCGGCAACGGCATTTTTTACGCCACTGCGCCGGATTGTCAGGCGGGAACATAATAAAGGAGTGTTCAGGATATCTTGTTTTAGAATACTCGACCGCTCCGCCAGAGGGTGATCTTTGCGCATGAGGAGCCCCCAGCATTCTTTATCGGGAAGTTCGATATTTTCATATTTTTCTATTTCAACAGGTTGAAGAAGAAGGCCGAAATCAAGTAACCCATTGTCAAGTCGATCCATTACATCTTCAGCATTTCCACTGTATAGGTGAAATCGAATGGCTGGAAATTTTTGGCGAACGTCGTTCATGACTTTTACGATTGAACGCATTGCTGCTGTCTCACCACCCCCAATGTAGATATCTCCGGCTATTCCCGAATGCTTCAATTCTTGAAATTCCTTTTCTGTTTTTCCAATGATTTCCATCACTTCTTCCGCTCTTTTCCGTAGAAGAATACCTTCGGGGGTTAATTGAAAGTGATGATTATTGCGAACCATCAGAGAATGGCCCAATTCTTCTTCCAGATCCTGAAGTTGGCGCGAAAGCGTCGGTTGAGTTACATGCAGTATTTTTGCTGCTTTTGTGATACTGTGTTCTCTGGCTACGGCCAGAAAATATCTCAATACCCGTAATTCCATAAACACCTCCTTGTACATTTTTTACAATACTTGCTTTATATATGCTTTTCAAGCATGAATATTGATAGTAAATAAGTATTTGCTATTATTTGCCAAGGGTGTATTGTGAGAAAGAAGAACAACATAAAGTCGATTTCGGATTCGTTATTGTTTAACTGAAGGAGTGGTACAATGAAACGCAAGACAATGGCATGCGCGATGGCGGGAATGTTAATTTCAACATTTGCGTGTTCGGCAC
>CALGPR010000428.1 GCA_937960425.1 uncultured Lentisphaeria bacterium | reverse complement strand
TGGTGTAGAACCGTTGGAAGAAAGGCAATTCCGTGTCACGCTTGAATCTGGGGAAGGGATCGGGGTGAAAGAGCAGGCTCGATTCCGGATTTTCCAAACACTTCGGGAAGGTGGAAAAAAATAATCCTCTGATTTGCAAATTGGTATGGGTAAGGTATATTTTTTCCAAAACGTTACTATCGCTATGGAAAGGGAAAATTATGTTGAAACAGGCAGGAACTGTCGGTGTATTTGTCGCGTTTGTTTTGCTGAGCGGATGTTATCATTGTGGTTCTTCTTTTCGTACTGCCGAGGTATGCACAACAGCTGCAGAGGACTCAACGATGAAGCAAAATGATATGAAATTTCTTCTGGATTTAACGGAACAGATTAACCGTGCTGCGGAAGATGGCCGGATTGAAGTAGTGTTGCAGACATTGGATGATTCACCTCAACTGAGTTTTGAATATGACGCGGATCGGCAGGTTTCGTCGGCATCAACGATTAAAACCATGATTATGGCGGAAATCATGCGTCGGGTAGAAGCCGGAGAGCTTTCACTGGATCAAATGATAGAGGTTCCGGAATCGGCAAAATTGCAAGACAGCTTGATCGGCGTTTTGGCCCAAAAGGAATATTCTTTGCTCGATTTGATGACGCTGATGATTATTGTCAGTGATAATACGGCGACAAATGTCCTGATTGATTTGACCGGATTTGACAAAGTGAATGCTTTAGCTGAAGCCTGGGATTTGCCGTCTACCAGATTACAACGTAAAATGTTGGATTTTGAGGCGGCAAAAGCGGGACGGCAGAATTATACCAGTGCTGCCGATCAATTAAAGCTGTTTGTCGAAATTGCCAATGGTACGCTGTTGTCTCCTGAAAGTTGCGCAGTGATGAAAGAAGTGCTCGGAAAACAGAAATATGGTTCATTCCGCCGCTATTTGCCTGAAGAGGTTTTTGTCGCGCACAAACATGGAGATCTTGACAAACTGGAACATGATGTTGGAATTTTCGAACTCCCGGATGGAAAACGTTACGTACTGGGTGTTTTTCTCAGTGAATACAAGAGCAATCTTGCCGCGCAGGAGGTTATTGCGCAAATCAGCAAGACAGTATACGATTATATCAGCCAACGGTAATTGTCGATATCGTTACAGAAATCAGGTTCATTATCTCGCGAAGGAAATCCTTCGCGGGATTTCTTTTTCAACCAGCAAGCACTTAGAATTTTTTTATGGATGAATATCAGAAGGATAAATGGGAACGGCTGAGAACGCTGTTTAAGGTTTTTTTTAAAATTTCAGCCGTGACGTTGGGGGGCGGCCTGGCAATGCTGCCGCTGATGAGTGACGAATTTGTTGAGAAACGTAAATACTTAAGTGAAGAAGAAATGGTCGATATTGTGGCAGTAGTGCAATCCTTGCCTGGCATTATTGCCGTGAATATGGGCGTGTTGATTGGCTATCGCGCTGCTGGTATCGCCGGGGCAATGGTTGCTGCGGTGGCGGTCGTATTGCCCCCATTTGTTGCCATCCTGGTAATTGCCGGATGTTTTCGTTCGTTGTCCGGATCGGAAACAGTAGATCATATTTTTCTGGGGGTGCGGGCGGCAGTTTGTGCTTTAATTTTACTTGCCGTGATTAAACTGGGAAAGACGATGTGGGGCAGTTGGTTCAACCGCGTTGTCGCAGGCTGCGGATTTGTGGCACTGGTCTTTTTCAATGTTAATGCCATAGCCCTGGTGGTTGCAGGAGGGGTCGCCGGCATTGCGGCTGGGCTTTGGAATACATGGCACCTCAGACACAGCGAAGGTAGGGCAGACCGATGAGAAGTGTATTTTTTTTGTACTGGCTGTTTACCAAAATTGGTATTTTTACTTTTGGCGGCGGGTATGCAATGATTCCGCTGTTTTATGATGAACTGGTAACGAAGTATAACTTTTTGACTGATGCGGAATTCGGAAATATGGTGGCGTTGGCTCAGGTGACGCCAGGGCCGGTTGGATTGAATGTTGCAACGTATATTGGCTATCAACAGGCGGGAGTTTGGGGCGCTGCGGCCGGAACACTGGGAGTAATGACGGTTTCATTGGTGTTGGCGACATCTATTGCAATGGGGATGAAGAAGTTTCAGGACAGCCGTACAGTGCAGTTTCTGTTGTTGGGAATCCGCCCGGCAACATTGGGACTGATTGCCGCCGCAGTTGTTTTTTTTGCGGATGCTTCGCTCTTTGAAATTCCGCTGGCAAGTTTGTGGCAAAAAGGAGAGATGGCGATTTGCTGGCAGGGAATTGTGATTTTTGCTGCGGTTCTGATTGCACAGCTTCGCTTCAAAGTTCCCATGATTTGGGTTCTCGCCGGTTCTGCTGCTGCAGGGTATTTGCTTTTTTTAGTTTAAAAAATTACACAAAAAACGATGCAGTGAATAGAGCAACGCATGAGAATATGTCATTTACGATTGCCGGAAATGATCTCGGGTCCACCCCAGAAGAAAAGTTGGAAAATAAGCAGTATTTCAAGTCAAATTTTTTGTCAGGGAAAAGATGACTGCCCAAAAAAAGCACTGCTAATGCAACAGAGCATCTGACAGTGCTTGAAGCTGTTCAGCGTTGTTCGTTATTTTCCCAAATTTGCCAGTTCCTGTTCACAGACAATGGCAATGATCGGTTCTAACATGGAATCCAAGTCACCTTCCATTAATTTGGGCAAATCGTAAATAGTAACCCCGAACCGATGATCCGTACAGCGGCTTTGTGGAAAATTGTAGGTGCGGATTCTCTCGCTGCGGTCGCCTGTTCCAACTTGAGAACGTTTATCCGCAGCAAATTTTGCCTGCTCTTCCCGTTGCTTGTGTTCCAATAAGCGGGCATAAAGGATTCGTAAAGCAATTTCCTTATTGCGGTGTTGACTTTTTTCCTGCTGACTCGCTACAGAAACACCAGTCGGGATGTGCGTTACCCGCACCGCGGAGTCCGTCGTATTCACGCACTGGCCACCCGGACCGGAAGAACGGAAAACATCAAAGCGGAGCTCTTCGGGCTTAATATTGATTTCCACAGCTTCCGCTTCCGGCATAACCGATACCGTGATCGTGGAAGTATGTACTCGTCCATTGGTTTCCGTTTCCGGAATCCGTTGAACCCGGTGCACCCCTGATTCGTATTTCATCCGGGAATATACATCGTCTCCGGAAAGAGAGAAGGCAATATTTTTCACTCCTCCCAGATCACTCGGCGTCTGATCAAGAATTTCCAGTTTCCAGCGTTTTTGTTCTGCATATCGCATGTACAAACGGGCGATTTCTCCAGCAAAGAGCGCAGCTTCATCTCCGCCAGCTGCCGGTTTGATTTCCACAATAATATTCCGGGCGTCGTTAGGGTCTGGCGGCAGAAGAGAAATACGAATTTTTCCCTCCAGCTGTACGCTTTCCGCTTCCAGAGATTCAATGTCGGCGGCGATAATTTCTTTGAATTCGGCATCCTGTTCCGCAGAATACAGCTCATTATTATCTGTAATTTGCTTGCGAACCTCTACCCAGCGGTCAAATTGTTGAAAGAGGTTTTCCAGTTTACGGTGTTCCTGCGAAATACGCTTCAGCTCCTGAGCCTTATTGTAAACTGCCGGATCGGCAAGTTGGGTTTCCAGCTCGGCAAAGTGGCCGCGGAGTGTTTCAATATGATCGGCAATATCTTCCGGTGTCATTTTTTTCTGTTCATCAAAGGTAGTTGTTCAGGAAGAGCTACACATTCCGGCATATCCCTTCTGGTGGATTCGCTCAAAAAAAAACCTGCTGGACATCTGCCGCATAAAGAGCGACCTTGCCAACAGGTTTCCTAACCGGCGAGGCTGAAGAATTACTTCGCGGCCTTTTTGCCATAGCGCTGATTGAAGCGGTCAATACGGCCTGCTGTATCAACAAATTTTTGTTTGCCGGTGAAGAACGGGTGGCATTTTGCGCAGATGCCCACGTGAACTTCAGGACGTGTGGATTTAATCTGCCAGACTTCACCGCAGGCACACACGACTTTGGCATCAGTGTACTTCGGATGGATATCTTTTTTCATTTGTTGCTCCATATGGGTTAATGCTTCATACAAAAACAATCATTTTCAGAGTTATAAATATAGTGCGGACTTCAAAATATGCAAGAGGCAAAATAATTTTTTGGGGAAATAAAAAACACTGTGGCTTGATAATCGGCGGAAGTTTTCCGCGTTTATGGTTGAAAACCGCTGAACCTCTTATTATAGTATAGAAAAAATACAATATTTTCTGAAATACAATTTTATCTCTGTTTTGTACCATGCAGGTGCAGAAAGTTAGATCGTTGAATGAGCTGTGAAAATAATCTTTTTTTGGGAGACAGCTATGATACGCCTGGGGAGGGAAGACGTTCCTGGCTTGATAAGCTGCTCTGCGGTTGCCGGTTGCATTATTACCTCCGGAATTTTGGCGTGTTTGCTTTGACTGGCGCCTGTGCAAAGCGCGGCAACCTGAACCAATTCCGACAAATTGAGTATTCCAATCGCAATATCCGGATCGTGGAGGCTTGCGGAGGGAAAATCCATATTCGGGGGTTGGATAAACTGCGGGCGTTGAATGGTGAGCCGGTTGTGTTGATCGGGAACCATATGAGTTCTCTGGAAACGGCTCTTCTCCATGCTATTGTGCGGCCCTATCTCGATTTTACCTTTGTGATTAAAGAATCTTTGCTTCATGTCCCGTTTTTCGGGTGGATCATGGTGGCGCTTGATGCGATTGCTGTCAGCCGCAATAACCCCCGCGAGGATTTGAAAACTGTTTTGACACGGGGGAAAGAGCTGCTTGCTTCCGGGAAATCCATCATCCTTTTTCCCCAGGCTTCCCGGGAAGTAGAATTTAATCCCGAGAGCAGTTTCAATTCTATTGGCGTGAAGCTGGCGCGCGGCGCTGGAGTAAAGATTGTGCCGTTTGCATTGAAAACAGATTTTGTCGGTGTGGGGAAGTATTTTCGTGAATTTGGTCCTTTGCACCGCGAAAAAGAAATTTACTTTGAATTTGGCGATCCGATTACGATTACCGGGAATGGGAAAGAGGAATTGCAGCAGATGGCACAATTCACTTATGACCGCTTGTCGAAATGGAACCGGCTTGAAACGGTGAAAGCAGAATAAATTCAGGAGCGCTTACCGATGATTGAAAAAGATAATGCGTTGGAATATTTGAACTTAGCCATTCGGATTTTCCGTCGGCAGTGGAGTTGGCTTTTGATCGGGATGTTGAGTGGGGTGGTGATTGCCCTGGTTTTCAGTCTTGTTGTTACCCCGCGGTATCGGTCGTCGATTTCCTTTTTCGCATGGAACAAGAGTGTTTCTGATGCAATCGGAGAAATCAATAACGGCGAAGCAAAAACAAATCAGAAAACACAAGCCGTTTTAATGTTCAGCAACATCATTTCCCAGTCCATGAATATTGGTCAGCGTCTGATTTCTGATTATAAGAAATTGATTACCAGTCAGGAGGTTCGTTCGCGAGTGATTGATGAACTGACCCGCAACGGATATGCAACTCCGATTTCTTATAGTGTAGAAACAGACAGCGATCGTGCGTCGTGCATTATGACGATTACTGTGACGGCATCCTCACCAACACTGGCACGCGATGCAGCAAAGGAAACGATGGTGGCTTTTACGGAAATGCAGGAGAAATTGATGAAATTATCTTTTGCGTCCGAGGTCGACGAGGCAACATTGGCATCGAGCCCTTCTTTTCCCCGGTACAAAATGAATGTTGCCATCGGTGCTTTTCTGGGATTACTGGCTGCTTTTGGAATTCTGGCTTTTCGGGAGTATACAGATATGACGGTGAAAACCCCGGAAGATTTGACAGATACTAAACTTTTGTCACTGGGAGTTATTCCTGAAGTCAATGACCTTGCGGAGCGTTTAAAGAATCCCAGAATGCAAAGCAAGTCTCGTGTATTTACTGCATTTATGGATGCGTTCCAGATTATTAAAACAACAATTTTCTATTTGAATGCTGATAATCCTCCTCAAGTTTTGCAGATTACCAGTGACTGTGCGGGTGTAGGAAAGTCAACATCTTCGTTGTTTCTGGCACGCGCGTTAGCGGAAGATGGGGATAAGGTACTGGTACTGGACTGCGACTTGCGTAAACCGTCTTTGAAACAGAAGCTGGATTTACAAGTGACGTTGGGGGTGGTTGATTGCGTCTTTGACAAGTCTGAACCTCGAGATTGGAGTAAATACCTCAATTATAATGTTTTTCCCAATGTTGATGTGATGAGTCACGGAAGGATTCCCCCGGTGGCAACACAGATCCTGAATAGTAAGAGTTTTGCGAATATGCTTATGGAATTGCGGAAAACGTACCGGTATATCATTCTTGATTCGCCGCCAATCATCGGTATGCCGGATGCCATGGTTTTGAGTCGGGAAGCGGATGCTGTTATTGTTGCTGCTCATGCCGGTGTTACCCGCAAGGACCATCTGGCGAGAACTCTTCGCCAGGCTGAAGTTCTGCGTCCTAAGGTTATTGGCGGGATTATTACTGGTTTTAATGCAATCCATAATGATTATTATTACGGCTATGGTTATGGTTACGGCTACGGCTACGGGTATGGTTACGG
>CALGPR010000427.1 GCA_937960425.1 uncultured Lentisphaeria bacterium | reverse complement strand
ATTCCCCTGAGCCAACAGTTAAGGTTATTTCCTCTGAAAAACAATTGGAAACGCAGTAATTCACGGGAAAGTCGTTTGCATTTTCTATGATTTCCACTATTGTATAAAAACAGAATTGGATCCGTAGCTCAGTTGGTCAGAGCAGGTGACTCATAATCTCCGGGTCCTCGGTTCAAGTCCGGGCGGATCCACCATTTGTCGTTTAAGCGCGTTGAAATAACAATAGTTAATTCAACGGCTTTTTTTATAGCAATTTTTCCCATAAACCAATTCGGGTCAACTCACGATTCGTTTCTTAGTAAGAAGGAATATATATAATTCCTATTGCCTTTTTTACTTTTTCTCCCTCCAAACTGCAGCGTTGGAGGTTGTAAAAAAGATAGCCTATGCTAAATTAAAAAAGAGTTCCCCCATCGGGTTTTTAACGCCCCAAAAACTCTGAAATGCCCAAGAATATCGGAATTCGACAGCAATGAAAAATTACGAAATTGACATGTGCCGAGGCCCATTATTCGGCAAAATTATTCTGTTTGCCCTGCCGTTAATGATGACTTATATCCTCCAACTTTTATTTAATGCGGCAGATTTGGTGATCATCGGTCACTATGCTCACTACAACGCTATGGCGGCTGTTGGAGCAACCATGAACCTGAACTCTCTGGTTATCAATATTTTCATCGGGTTATCCATCGGTACCAATGTGGTAACCGCCCGTTACGTCGGCGCCAAAGAACCGGAAAAAATCCGCCGGGCTGTTCATACCTCCATGACAGTTGCCCTTTATGGCGGACTCTGCTTGATGGTAATCGGATTACTGGTTGCAAAACCTCTTCTGGTCCTGATGCAAACACCTGAAGAAATTCTGCCGCTATCCTGCACCTATATCTGGATCTGCTTTTGTGCCATTCCTTTTATTATGATTTATAATTTTGGCTGCGCAATCCTGCGTTCCATCGGCGATACTCGCCGGCCACTGTTTTTCCTCGTTATTGCAGGAATCGTCAATGTGCTGCTGAATTTGTTTTTTGTTATTGTCTGCGGTATGGATGTGGGAGGGATTGCACTCGCAACTGCCATATCCCACGGAATCGCGGCCAGCCTCATCCTTCGGACTCTTTTGACAATCAAAGGTTCTTGCTCGTTACACCTCAAAGAACTTAGAATCGATCGGGAAATCTTCCGGGATATTTTGAAAATCGGAGTTCCTGCCGGCTTGCAAAGCTCCTGTTTTGCAATCTCCAATATGACAATCCAATCTTCCATCAATTCCTTCGGTGCTCTGGCAATGGCGGGAACAACTGCGGTCCTCGGCCTCGAAGGTATTATTTATGTCGGTTCTTTTGCTTTCCATCAAACGGCAATCTCCTTTGTTGCCCAAAATCTCGGAGGGCAAAAATTCAAACGGATTCTCAAAAGCCTTTACTGCTGCTTCTTTTCCGCAATGCTTGTCACTTCCATTTTAGGCTGGGTACTGTTCCTGTTCGGACGCGAAATCCTGGCAATTTTCAATCCCAACCCGGAAGTTATTGATTGGGGACTTTTGAGAATGAAAATCCTCTTCACTACTTATGGTTTGTGCGGAATTATGGATGTTGCCAGTGGCGGATTACGCGGGTTGGGGTACTCTTTTACCTCTACAATTGTTGCTTTACTGGGCTCCTGTGTTTTCCGCGTCTGGTGGGTTTTTACCATTTTCCCCCACTATCATACAATGGAAAATTTAATGCTGTCTTATCCAATTTCATGGCTGTTAGTTGCAGTGACCAACAGCGCAATACTATTCTTTCTTTACCGGAAACTTCTCCATCGCCATTGTAATATTGCGACGCCATGGCTGGGATTACACCCCTGTGTTCCCCGTGGATTTCGTTACCTCGGCGGTTCCAAATAAAGGATTCTTGTTTGAATATATAAGCTATAGTGGATTCGCATTGAACCTCTCTCTGCGCCACCAGTGATGTCTGTTCCCAAGCGAGCTTGTTTTCAAAATCCTTTCATTTTCTAATTCATGCAGAAAATATTATATATTTTGGGATTTTACAAAACGACTTTCCAAGTTTGATTTTATTTAAAGCACCTTTTATTTTATTTGCTGTAAAA
>CALGPR010000426.1 GCA_937960425.1 uncultured Lentisphaeria bacterium | reverse complement strand
GGTAATTGGCGGGTCACTGCTGAAAAGAATCAGAACCTTAATCGGTTGTTGAGTCAGATTCTGTTGTAGCGTTTTGACCGCAACTTCAAAGGCAGCGGCTTCTGCTTCGCTTTTGTCAACTCGGTCAAGCAATTTGCCAAGTTTACGGGCCGCTGCCGGATAGTCAGCAAGTTCTTTGCGTGGCAGGAGCTCAAAGCGTATCCCCAATTCCCGGATTGTTTTCGCAACTTCAGGATCCACAAGAGTATCCGCAATAACAATATCAGGCTGAAGTGCTACCAGCAGTTCCATGTTCGGGATGGCAAAGTCTCCAGCAATCGGAACTTTCTGTACCGACTCTGGAAAATCACACGCACTCGAACGACCTGCCAGAACCTCTTCCGCCCCAAGTACGCAAATCAATTCAGTCAGTGATGGCGACAAAGAAACGACGCGAAGACTTTTCTCTGCGCCATGCAAAGGCAAAAGGCAGATGGCTGCCAAAACAACTGCTTCAAGAAAAAGTTTCAGCCAGGATTCAGACATTCACTTCGTCCATTGCGATATCTTCAACCGCCTCCTGCTCCAAGAGTGGAAGGACTTTCCCTGTGACAAATTCTTCCACCTGTTCCGGTGCCCTGCCGACAAAGGCAACCGGATCAATCAAGGAGTCAATATCGTCTTTGATGGAAGCAAAAAGAGGGTCATTTTTCAGCCGTTCAATCAAATCATTGTCTTGCCCGGCCTCCTTAATTTGACGCGCAGCATCCATGGAATGAACCCGGATCGCTTCGTGAAGTTCCTGTCGGTCGCCTCCAGCTTTCACCGCTGCCATCATAATATTTTCTGTTGCCATAAACGGTAATTCGGCCATGACACGGCGATTGATTACATTCGGCCACAGCTGAATGCCGTCGATAATGTTCAGCAACAAGGACAGAATGACGTCTGCGGTCAGGAAAGATTCGCCCAGAATAATGCGCCGGTTGGCGGAGTCATCCAGCGTACGTTCAAACCACTGTGTCGCTTCCGTATGGGCAGCATTGATCGGTAAAGACATCAAGTAACGGGCAAGAGAACAGACGCGTTCACTGCGCATGGGATTGCGTTTGTATGCCATGGCACTCGACCCGATCTGCTTTTTGCCGAAAGGTTCTTCCATTTCCCGCAGGTTTGCCAGCAACCGGATATCTCCGCACATCTTATATGCAGACTGTGCCAGACCGGAGAGCGCAGAAAGAACAAAATAGTCTATTTTCCGGGTATAGGTCTGACCCGACAAATCAATTACCCGTTCAAATCCCATATCTGCGGCGACACGGCGCTCAAGTTCGCGTACTTTATCGTGGTCACCGTTAAAAAGCGCCAAAAAGCTTGCTTGCGTTCCTGTGGTTCCTTTCACGCTCCGAAATGGCAGATTGGCGATCTCATGGTCAAGCCGTTCAAGATCTAAAACGAAATCTTGGAGATACAGTGCAAAACGTTTACCTACCGTAGTCAGCTGCGCCGGCTGATAGTGGGTGAACCCAAGCGTCGGTAAAGACCGGTGCTTCATTGCAAACTCCGCCAGCAACCGAATCAGTTTGAGCAATTTTCCGCGGATCAGCCGCATTCCGTCGCGCATCTGGATCAGCTCAGTATTATCGGTAACGAAGCAGCTGGTAGCGCCCAGATGAATAATGGGCATTGCCGCCGGGCACTGCTTGCCGAAAACATGAATATGGCTCATTACATCATGGCGGAGTTGCGCCTCTTCTGC
>CALGPR010000425.1 GCA_937960425.1 uncultured Lentisphaeria bacterium | reverse complement strand
GCCTCATAAGCCTCCGCATAAGGAATCATCACAATTTCACTTTGACTGTTCAACCGAGCTTTGACAAACTTCGCCAATTCTAAAATCGTAATACTCTCCTGACTGCCGATATTATAGATCTGACCGATACTTTCCTGATTTTTCGTCAAATCATAAACAGCCCGGATTGTATCCTGAACATGGCAGAAACAACGCGATTGCAACCCATCTCCAAATACACAAATCGGCTCATTTTTCAAGGCGGCACCAACAAATCGCGGAATCACCATCCCGTATTGCCCAGTCTGGCGTGGGCCGACTGTATTAAAAAAACGAACGACGGTCCCGGGCAGCTTCTGCTGCCGGTACAATGCCATCAAATAAAATTCATCTAACAACTTGCTGCATGCATATGACCAGCGGCTGTGCGTAGAAGCACCAATGAGCAGGTCATCCGCTTCATTGAAAAGCTCTTTGGTTGATTTCCCATATACTTCACTGGTTGACGCCAAAACTACGCGCACATGATGTTTTGCCGCAGCAAGCAACACCCGTTCTGAGCCATGAATATTGTTCTGAATTGTCTGCATCGGGCTGTGAACAACCAGTTCTACTCCCACCGATGCAGCAAGGTGCACCACAACATCGGCAGCAGCTACCAGCTCATCAAGATTTTGGCAGGTCATGATATCATCTTGAATAAAGGTAAAATTCGGACAATTCGTCAAAGCGTTTATATTCTCCAGAGAACCTGTGGAAAGATTGTCAATGGCTACCACAGAATGATTCTCGCGGCACAACAACTCCGATAAATGCCCCCCGATAAAACCTGCCCCTCCTGTGATCAAATAACGCATTCCCTGCCTCCTTTAAAACGATCAGCCATTACTGTTCCTGTTGCTTCGTCACGTGTTTGAAAATCCGTGTTCCCCAAACCAACACCGGCACACCGACAATATAGCCATTCACCAAAGCAACCACACTGATAACCGGAGACACTGCCACTGCAATAATCATCGCCATAAAACAAAGCAACCGTTTTCGATTGCGCCGAATGGAAAAAATCCATTTCCCAACGTGGGGATAAGGAATGTTACTGACCATCAACAGTCCTAAAATTGCTGCATAAAACGGCATAATGAACATCAGATGCGCCTGCGGCCACGAAAATTCCTTGAAAAAAAGTATAATACTACACAACGCCGCAGCTCCTCCAGGTGATGGCAAACCGGAAAATTTATCAGAACTTTTGTGTTCCACCATCGCGTGAACATTATACGTAGCCAGACGGAGTGCCGCCCCGCCCAGGTAAACTCCACTTAAAGAATAAGTCATAAAGTTCTGCCACCTGGTCATATCCGGACAAAGAGAATGTGTCAAAATCACCGATAGCACAGCAGGCGCCATCCCGAAGGTCACCATATCTGCCAGAGAATCCATCTGTATTCCGTGCATGCTCGCCGCATTGAAGAGACGCGCAGCCAATCCGTCCAACGCATCAAAGACCATGGCAAAGAGAATAATCCAGGCACTGGTAGCAAAAACTGCCATCGGATTTCCTGTCTTTTCATACACTGTCAGCGTATACACCACTGCAATGAAACCACACAGAGAATTACACAATGTCAAAGAATTTGGAATCCATTTCAAATACCGGTTTTCTTTGACAAAATTACGAACCTTCGTTTTCACAGATCCTCCAGAAGACGCACGATTTTCACTTGAGAAAAATGATTGTTATTTTTTGATCCGCACCAAAACTGTTTCGCCTGCCTTGACTTTATCTCCAATCTTAGCGGCGACCTCAAACCGGTCATCAACAGGAACGTATAATTCAGTTCTGGAACCAAATTTGATCATTCCGTAAATATCACCTTTGGCAAATTCACTGCCGGACGATGGTGGACAGACAATACGACGGGCAATTGCGCCGGAAATCTGACGCACAGCCAGTGGAAATGAGAGCCCTCCTGCTTGGCCAATTCCAGCCAGGGTCATCGCTTCATTTTCACGTACACACCGACTGTCACGAGCATCGTAATAACGTCCTTTACGATAAATTTTGGTCAATACCTTCCAGTCTGCCGGAGCACGATTAACATGAACATTGAAAACGGAAAGAAAAATACCGATCCGTAACGCTTTCCCGGTAAACGGCTCCTGCGTAAAGTCATCAACCACTTCAATATCTTTCACTGTCCCATCTGCCGGGCTGGACAGTGCAAGAGGATCTGATACAATTTTTCGGGTGGGCGATCGGAAAAAGCCAACTACTGCAATTAGCGCCAGCAATGCCAGCACCAATATTATCCAGCCTGCAACACAATTCCCCTCTGCGATCAGGAAAACTCCATATGCAATCAGCAAAAACAACAAAGCACCGCCAGCTCCCCACTCCCGGAGCCCATATTTTGTCAACGTCATGAATAAATCCTTTGTTATTGCCTGCCGCACCCCGGGAAAACTCCCAGCACGGCTACCGTTCTGATTATTTCATACTATACAGCCATTCCTGATTTGAAACAACCCGCCCCAATGGCAAAACGAGATTTATTTCACGTTCCCAGTGCTTATCATTTTGAACAACTCTCGCCGTTTCAACAATTTCCGCTCCCGGCGTTTTCGGTAAGATTCCACTAAAAATCTGGTAATAAAATATCCGGGAACCGCTGAAATAACAGCAAAGCAGAAGCCGCCGACAAAAAAAGATGCCGCCAAATCTCCACCCAATTCCCACAATGCAGTAAACCCGGTCACATCTGCCTGCCGAGAGAAAATTGATTCAAAATTCCGGGAAATTTCTCCCAACGGCACATGCCTGCCCAGCAACCGCCCGCCGATGTAGCATTGCAGCGGGTAAATAAAAAAAATTGTGACATGGTTGGTTACAAAAGTAAACGCCAGAGAAAGAATTTTTTCTGCTTTAAAGATAAAGGCCAACACCAGTGCCACCGGCATCTGCCCTCCAAAAGGAACCATGAAACCGACAAAAAGCCCTACACTTACACCTCGGGCAATATAATCGGCACTTCCACCGCGACAAACCAGCTGCAAATAAAGGTACTTTCTGCCATACGTAGTAAAACAGCGTTTTATCATCGTACCAACATTATGCCAGTATGCACGTGTAAATACTCCCGGAGATTGCCTTTTCTGCCCGTTGCTCATACTCTCATCTCATTCGGGATTGCCGTATAGAAAACACCACGCTCCTGTACTTCCTTGTGAATTTGCCCGATGTCAGCCAAATGAATCAGGGCATGCTGGATATCCTGTTCTTTTGCGCCCAACGCAACCGTTAAATCTGGTAGAGTGACTGGTCGGCGTGACGCTAAATCCATAATTTTCCTGCGCAAGTCCCGACAATCTCCTACAGATCGCAAAGAATTCAGATGATATTGGAATGCGCCAACCGGTTCAACTGCGACGATTGGGTTGAGGATTTCCAGAAAAAGTGCCAGAGTCGCTGCCGATGCTGGTTTCAAATCTTTTACAACGCCCGGTCGGTCAAGAGTATTAAGCTGCACTTTTTCCACCTTAAGTTGTCTGATAATTTCCGCAAAGCGATGAGCCGACGCTTCGGAATCATTGTATCCGGGCGCAACAAACAACTCAAGAATCACCCGGGCGTGTGTTGTCTGAGTAAAATGGATCAGATTCTTCAAAAAACAGTCATATTGCAACGTCTCTGGAGGCCGATTGACTGCTTTGAATTCCTCTTCATTGGACGCATCCAGTGATGGAATAACCAAGTCCACCTGATCCAACTGACGGCATAGCTCTGAATCTCCCAGCATCGTGCCATTTGTCAGTAGACAGATACGATAGTTGCTGTGCTGTTTAATATAGGCAATCACATCACCTATCCGACTGTTCAAAGTCGGTTCTCCTGCTCCGGAAAACGTGATGTAATCCAATTCGGGATGTCGTTCAAACACCTTGGCCAGTTGTGCGTTTACTTCCTCTACGGGTACATATTCCCGACGTTCCGTAGTTAAATTGTCTGTCTTCCCGGCCTCGCAATAGATACATTCGTGGGAGCAGGTTTTGGCTGTGACCAAATCCACCCCCAGAGATATCCCAAGCCGTCTGGAGGCAACAGGTCCGAAAACATATTCTCTCGACATTTTTAGTTTTTCCGTTTCAAAATCGGCAGAAAACTGCTATAGTTTAATCAATTGTTTTTTGAATTGAATAATTATAGTTTTTGATTATGTTTTTTCAATCCTCGGAGGGATCTTTCTTATGATTAATTGGCCTCATATCTATTTTTTTGCATTTCTCGGAGGCGCAGCACTGTCATTAATGTACACTCCCATTTTTCAAAAACTTGCGGAAAAAATAGATCTGATGGATCGTCCGAAATCTGAAAAACATAAAGGCCATGCCAAAGCAATTCCCCTATTGGGAGGAGCCGCTATGTGCTGTGCATGGCTGACCGCCATCGGGATTGCTGTCGGCATGATTGACAGCGGAGTTGCCTCCTCGATCTCTGAGGGATTAAGGGAATATTCCCGCAATTTCCTGGATTCCTCCCTGCGGTTAGGAGTCATTGTTTTCGGGGCAGTACTCGTGATGATGCTGGGAATTATCGATGATAAACATCATCTTTCTGCTGCAGTAAAATTCGGAGGACAATTCCTGGTTGCGTTGCTTGCCGTTCAATTTGGAGGCATTAAAATCAGTTGTTTTATCGATTCAGAATTGATCTCAACAGCGGTCACAATTTTCTGGTTCATGGTATTGATGAATTCCATCAACTTTTTTGACAACATGGATGGACTTGCGGTCGGAACGGTTACTATTGCCATGGGATTCTTTGCACTGGTTGCCACTCTCCACCAACAATTTTTCATTGCTACTTTCGCGGCTCTCAACTGTGGAGTATGCGCCGGGTTCTGGTTCTACAACAACTCCCCGGCAACCATTTTCATGGGAGATTCCGGCAGCCATTTCCTGGGATATTTAACAGCGTGCGTCAGCGCCAGCGTTACTTATTTTTCGCCGGAGTTCTCCCTCTCCCGCTATCCAATCCTGTTTCCTCTCTTTGTGCTCGCAGTCCCTCTTTTTGACACCCTGTCTGTGGTCGCAATCCGTACCATTAACCGCAAACCGTTCTGGATCGGTGACCACAATCATCTTTCCCACCGCCTTGTTCGTCTGGGCATGAGTCGAAAGTACGCGGTCATGCTGATCCACCTGTTAATGCTGGTTGTCAACCTCAGCGTCCTGCCCTTAATCTGGGCAGAACACGCTACTGCACTTGCAATCCTTGCTCAACTGGTGATTCTGTTCGTGTTTTTTACGCTATTGCTGAACTGCCATCGTTCCCTTCCCCCGCAGGGAAATAATGACAACCCCAAAAATTAAATACGGCATCTGAACCGGATTTCCCCGTTACAGGATTTCCCGGGACTGGTGGGAATTTTGCGGGAAATACTGTCTTCTCCAAAACCATACAAAACTCAATCCGATCAGCCAGATTGCGCCGGCAAGTGCCAACGCATATTGCCAATACCATCCATCCTCATGCCACCACAGGAATATATCAATTCCACAGAGCACAAGCGGAATTAACCCAGCCAGCAACCGCAACCAGTCGGCAGTACGGGCAAATAACAACAGAAAGAAAAAAACATTCAGTACCGGGAGATAAATCAACAACCGTGAAGTTTCCGGACGTTCTCTTCGATGCAGTTCCCCGGCGATAATTCCGCCAAGATAATCCAATCCCAGCAACCCGATGCCAGTCCACCACAAATACGGGACACCATCCTGAATGCCACCAACAACCAGAATAACACCAATTGCGCCGAAAACCATCAACATGACTGCCCTTCCTGCGGGAAAAATCCCTCTCAGAAGCATAACAATAAAGTAGAGGATATTCGCCACCGGGATGCAGCCGGCAATTCCGAGGGCTCGATTCAAATCCTGAAATTCTCCAGGAAAATCCCCGCCAGTCTCCGCTCCGATTTTCTTCACTGGTCTGGCCTGTTTTCCTTTTTTCTGTTTTTCCGGCAATTTTCCTGCCATTTCGCGGAGTTGAAAAAGAACATTATCGCAACGAAGGCTGAATTCAGAAAAATCCAAGGGCGGATCCAAGAGCCCATCTCCGTGTACGGTCTTGTTGCGAATGGAAGCAATGTAGTGCAAATCAGCAGTCAATTCAGGAGATAATTTTGTCCCGAGTTCTTCGGTCGCCGTATGAATGCCTCCTGCATTTTCAGCCCCGAGCGCTCTTAGCCGCATCTCGATCTCACGAGCATAAAAAATAATTTTCCCGGTCTCTTCGGGCGTAAGCATCTGCGGTGTCATGATTCTCCCTTTCAAAAGAGCTTATGCTCATTCATACTGAAAAAACTGGTTTTGCTGACAATCAGATGATCGACAATTCTGATATCGAGATCAGAAGCTATCTGACGTAATAAAATAGACAATTCAATATCTTCATTAGAAGGATTACACACGCCGCTGGGATGGTTGTGAATCAGAACAAGTGACACCGCTCCCAATGATAAAGCCTTATGAATCACATTGCGCGGGTAAACTGCGGTGCGATCCACTGCGCCTTCGGTAATATCATATTCCAAAAGATGATTCTGGGAATTCAAATACAGCACCATGAACGACTCGTTGCGCCTTGCTCCAATTTTCATGCGGGCAAAATTAACTGCGGATTCAGAATCGGCAACAATATCTACATCCTTACTTTTACGCGACAGATAATCATTCATCAATTCCCGCAATAAACGCAGCAGCACAGCCGCATTTTCCCCAATACCGGGTTGTTCACACAACTCCTTTACCGAAGCATCCAGTACTGCGGGCAATGAACCGAAACGAGCCAAAAGCTGTTTGGCAAGAGGTTTGACATCGCGGCGGGGGATCGCATACGTCAAAAGCAATTCCAGCTTCTCATAATCCAGCATACCTTCCAACCCACCACGGCAAAACCGCTCACGTAATCGTTGTCGATGGCCTTTGCGCGGATCTGTAACCTCTTCAGCCATGGTCAACTCCTATTTGCGGTGCAAAACACTGAAAACTTCAAAATGCGCAGTACGAGGGAACATATCGATTGCCCGAATCACTTCGATATCAAGCCCGTATTGAGCCAGGATCCGCAAATCCCGGCACAACGTTGCCGGGTTACAGGAAATGTATATGACAGTTTCCACATTGCTTGCGCCGATAGCGTTAGCGGCTTTGCGCGCCAAACCGCCGCGAGGCGGATCAACCAAAAGCGCAGTACGCCCGCTGACTGACGCAAGGATCTGTGGCAAATATTCCGCGGCATCCATCTCCAGGATTTCCGCATCAGCGCAGCCACATCGAGAAAGATTATAATTTGCCGCGGCAACTGCGGCAGCGTCAATTTCCACTCCGCGCACTACAGGGATTCCAGCACGAGCAGCAGCACAGGCGAAATAGCCGGAACCACAATACGCATCAATTAACACACTGTAATTTCGCCGTTTCAAATACGACACGACTTCATGGCGCAACGCTGCTGCGCCAAAGGGATTAACCTGAAAAAAACTCCCGGCGGGAATAGAAAACAGTTCTCCATCAACGTTGTCTTTGAGCCAGGACATTTTTGTATCCGGCTGGTTGCGCCAGTATACCACTCCGTTACATTCCGTGTACTGCAATGTCACATTCATACGGTCGTGCAGAGAATGGTAAAAACTTTTATTGCTGCGAAGTTCCGCCAGCTTGTCGTTAATTTCCCGATGTGCCAGTGGACATTGTGCAATATCAACAACTGTCGTATTATCGCTTTTAAAGTACCCGATATCGATATCTCCGGCCGCGCGATGTACATGCAGGACAATTTTATTACGATAGTGGTACTCCTGCCCGGAGGCGATTGGGGGCAACACTTTTTCAGCGTCAGTCACACCAAGGAGTGGACGCAACTGCCCCAAAAGCTGACTGTGCTTGAGTTCACATTCACGGCGATATTCCATGTGCTGATAAGAACACCCCGGGCAGCGTCCGAAACAGGGACAACGCGGTTCGATACGATCTGGAGAAGGCTCCAGTATTTTTATCGTTTCCGCCCGGCAATAATCTTTTTTCACTTTGATAATTTTCCCGGCAACTACTTCACCGGGAATTGTTCCGGGCATAAACACTACCAGGCTGCCAAGCCGGGCAATACCGTCGCCGCCAAATACAACATCCTCGATTTTTGCCTGAAAAAGGTCTCCGATTTTCACTTTATTCGCGTCCCGTATGCCTTGGTCATTTCGCAATCCGCTTCCATATTTTTCAATCGGGATAAAGATTGCAGGAAGAAAAAAATCATAATGATCTTTCAATTGACAAGATTATTTTATACTATAGGCTGGGAATCTTTTTTTTCACATTCTGGAGCCGAAATTCTGAAAAATTTGTCAAAAAAAACATTTCAGCAGATGACAGAGAGCAATTGAAATGGTATTTTAAAAGAATAAATGATCTTAACACATACCGGCACCGGAACACCACCGGCCTGTCGGATAACCCTTGAACCCGGGAGTCGTATTATGCAGGTTCCATTGCTTGATTTGCATCCGCAGTACCAGAGTCTCAAAGAGGAATTTCTTAAAGAAATTGCTGAAATTTGTGAATCTCAGCGTTTTATCCTCGGCAATAAGGTAGAAACTTTTGAACAGCAGGCTGCCGCTTATTGCCAAAGTGCTTATTCCTGCGGAGTGACGTCCGGATCAGATGCGTTGATCATCTCTCTGATGGTGGAAAAGATTGGCCCTGGAGATGAAGTCATTACCACACCATTTACTTTTTTTGCCACTGTCGGTGCAATTGCCCGCGTAGGAGCAACTCCGGTTTTTGTGGATATTGACCCGGTCACCTTCAATATTGATCCGGCAAAAATCGAAGAAAAGATTACCTCTCGGACGAAAGCAATCATCCCGGTACATCTTTTCGGGCAGTGTGCAGATATGGATCCCATTCTGGCAATAGCAGAAAAATACCATCTTGCCGTTATTGAAGACGCCTGTCAGTCAATCGGTGCAGAATATAAGGGCCGTCGCGCCGGCTCCATGGGAACTTACGGCTGTTTCAGCTTCTTCCCAAGCAAGAATCTTGGTTGCTTCGGCGACGGTGGGTTAGTGACCACCCAGGACGAAGCAAAGGCAAAATTACTGAAAATTTATCGCAACCATGGGCAGAGCGGTACGTATATCCATGAATATGTCGGCGGCAATTTCCGTCTTGATGCCCTCCAGGCCGGCATACTTTCAATCAAATTGCCGCATCTGGATTCCTGGACTGAAGGACGCCGCAGAAACGCAGAAGAATACCGGAAACTTTTTGCTGCCAGTAAACTGGGCGATAAAGTCTCCCTTCCAGCTGAAGCAGATTATGGTGTCCGGCACATTTACAATCAGTTCTGTATCCGTGTAGCCGATGGGCGCAGAGATGAATTGAAAACGAAACTGCAGGCTGCCGGAGTCGGGTGCGCGGTTTACTATCCGTTGTCTCTGCATTTGCAGGACTGCTTCAAAAAGCTTGGCGGAAAAGTCGGCGATTACCCGGTCAGCGAACAGGTTTCCGGAGAAATCATGGCACTGCCGATTTACCCTGAATCCACTACAGAACAACGTCAGTATGTCGTTGAATCCATCGAAAAGGCCCTGTGCTGACGCATGAGCAAATACGCGGAAAATGAACGCGAATTCAAACGACAGAAGTATTCGCGCCTGTTAAGTTATGCCCGTCCTTATGCGTGGAAACTCACAATTGGAATCCTCGCCGGCTTTCTGGTCGGCGGGTCGCTTTTTTTTGCGTTATTGATGGTTCCGCAGCTGACCCGGGTCTTTGACCCCGGGCAGCAATCTGCGCAGGTAGATCAGGCCCTGGTTCTCTATCAACGGCAGCGTGCTGAAGCAATCCAGTTACTCAATGAACTGCCGAATACAGAAGCCAGCCACGAAAAAGTTCTGGATCAAGTTTTCAAACCGGAAGAAGATACGGATAAAGAACTTTCCAAGATGCTTTCCCAATTGAAAGATGCTGCCGAAAAATATCATCTTCCACTGGATGTCGAAGGGATCAACATTAGTTTGACGTGGCCGTTCCATTATACCATCGTTGCAAGAAATGCCAATGGCGGGATCGCATGGGAATTTTTTGCGATATACATGGTTGGCTTTGTCCTGGCCTGGACGTTAAAAAACATTGCAACCTATATCAACCGTTACTATACCCGTTGGGTTGGTGCCAGAGTCGTTGCCGACCTGCGAGATGAAGTCTTTGAAAAATTACTGAACCAGTCTCTGCGCTTTTACGGTAAAATGGACGTCGGACACCTGATCAGCCGCTGTTCTAATGACACGGCATCCATTGAAGCATCTGTTGCCAATGTCATTGCAGATGCGACTCGCTGCCCGATTGAAATCCTTGCCTGTATTGCCGCAACTGTCGTCGCCTGCCGGCAATATGACAACTACATGCTGCTGATCATTCTTTTAATTGGTATGCCGATTGTCATTCTTCCAATCATCATTCTCAGCAGAAAAATCCGTAAAACCTACAAAAGCTCCTTTGCCAAAATTGCAGAAGTCACCTCACGCATGCACGAGGTGTTCACCGGTATCCTCGTGGTAAAAGCCTATGATATGGGCGAAGCAGAAAACAAACGGTTCCAGGCAATCAACCGCAAATACTTTCGGACCATTATTCACGCACTGAAATTGCAGTTGCTGATGGCACCGCTGATGGAAGTCGTCGCCGTAGCGGCGACACTGGTATTCCTGCTCTACAGTTACCAACAGGGAATTTCCTTGACGCAACTGGTAGCCATGTTGACACCGGCTTTTATGGCCTATGAGCCAATCAAGTCCCTATCCAAAGTGGTTCCTTACTTTCAGAAAAGTATGGCTGCAGCGGATCGCTACTTCGACCTGATTGATACGGATACCGCGTTAACCGAAAAACCGAATGCCATTGAACTGAAAAAGTTTGAAGATAAAATTTCTTTCGATCACGTCACCTTCGCCTATTCAGATCGAAAAATCCTCAATGATATTTCCTTCGATATTCCCAAAGGCTCTGTCGTCGCCGTTGTAGGCGAAACCGGATCGGGCAAAACTACCATTGCCAATCTTATCGCGCGTTTTTACGACGTGGAATCCGGGAAAGTCACAATTGACGGCACGGATGTTCGGGATTTCCGGATTGGATCCTTGCGCAAAATGATCGGAATTGTTACTCAGGACGCAATTCTTTTTAACGACACCATCGCAAACAATATTTCCTATGGCTGTCCCAACGCTTCCCGGGAAGAGATCATAGAAGCGGCAACGCAAGCCAATGCACATCAATTTATTGTCGATGGCCGTCACCCGTTGGGCTACGATACAGAGGTTGGCGAAAAAGGGTTCCGTCTTTCCGGCGGAGAAAAACAACGTATTGCCATTGCCCGAGCCATTCTCAAAAATCCTCCGATTTTGATTCTCGACGAAGCAACCAGTGCTCTTGATACCGTTACGGAACGGCTGGTTCAGGACGCCTTAAACCGCGTCATGACTAACCGTACTGTTTTTGCCATTGCACACCGCTTGAGTACAATTCAAAACGCAGACTGCATTATCGTGCTCAAACATGGAAAAATTATCGAAAGCGGAACGCACGAAGAACTGCTGAAATTGAATGGTGCGTATAAGCGCCTTCACGACACTCAGTTTGGAGCAGATGTATAAATCTTGAAAACGCTTCATTTCATTGGAATTGGCGGAGCCGGGATGGCTCCGCTGGCAGAGATTTTTCTGGAACGCGGATATCGAATCTCCGGATCTGATCTTGTCAGCAACGCAAAAACCCGCCACCTCGCACAATGCGGCTGTAAAATACACATCGGACACAATGCAGGAAATATTTTACCAGAAACAAACCTTGCAGTTTTTTCTTCGGCAGTAACACCGGACAACCCGGAATACCGGGAATGTGTCTGCAGAGGGATCCCTCTTCTTCGCCGCGGGGAACTGCTGGGGAAACTCGGGAAGCTGTATCAAACTACTTTTGCGGTTTCCGGCGCCCATGGAAAAAGCAGTATTTCAGCGCTTCTTGCCAGAATGCTTTCCGACGCTTTCCCCGGGACCGGTTTTATGATCGGAGCACAATTACAAGATGGTAGCGAACCTGCCCGTTCCGGTGACGGGTCGTTCTTTGTTACGGAAGTTGACGAAAGCGATGGCACGCATACAGCATTTACAGCCACCTGTGCCATTATTCCCAATCTCGATGACGATCACGCGTGGAGTGTCGGCGGGGTTGATACTTTACACCGGAACTTCCGACAATTTGCCAATCAGGCTGAACATTTGATTTACTTTGAATCGCCTCTCGCCGACAAACTGTTCAGTTCCCATACCTCGACAACCCGACTGGATAAAGAGCAAACCAACAAACTTCTGAGAGCACTCGGTGTAGATGCTTTTCTGCACGGATTTCACCGCACCAATGCTGCTCTGGCAGCAACAGCAGCTCTATACGCCGGAGTTCCCGTAGAATCCATTGCTGAATCCATTCGCAATTTTCGCGGCGTTGACCGCCGCATGACCATCAGATATTCTCATGGGAGTCAAGTGGTCATCGAGGACTATGCCCACCATCCAGTTGAATTAAGGGCCTCACTGGAATTGCTGCACGAAACATACCCGCACGCAAAATTGACAGTATTGTTTCAACCCCATCGTTATGCGCGCCTGGAACGATATTTTGAAGATTTTGCAGCCATCCTCCGCAATGGCTGCGATCGAGTTTTTCTGCTCCCAGTTTTTGCGGCATGGACAGAAAACGGCCCCATCGGCAGCAAGGAACTGGTAAACGCAATCGGCGCCAAAGCGGAACTGCTTCCTCCCGATTACCCGTACGTAGCCAAACGCTTATTACAAACAGCGGAATCTCCAGAACACAACCTGCGGCAAACGGATCCGTCTCCAGCCGTCAAAGATGTGATTGCCGTAATTGGAGCTGGAGACCTGGATCAAGTTTTCGCGTTCCTGCCATGTGGCAATTAAACTGCCGCTTGCTTTATCCTGTTGAGAATATTTTCCCGTTTCCTGCACAAGATATCAATTTCTGCTGGGAAAAAAATTATTCCTGTGGCAAAGGCGAATTGTCTTCCGGGTGCACCAGATCATGGAAGGCGAAAATAATACGATTTCGTAAAACATCCGATTCCAGGGTCAAGCCATAGTTATACATTTTTTCCAGAATAATCGGATCAAGCAGCTTTAATTCTTTATTCCGCTTGGAAATAAAATCTGCATGGCTGAAGAAAAATGCCGCCCCGGCAATTTCTTCCTTTTTCAATTCCCGGCTCAACAATGCCCGGTCCAATGACGTGATCTTATACTGCGATAAAAGGGCATACGGTGCGGTCTCCTGCGGCATGCTTGCACTCCAAAGCATTTCCCCTTTGCCGTACCAGTCAAAGAGCATCAGCAAACGCGGCTTGAGATTGAGGTACCGGGTACGGAGCTTCTTATCCATTTCCGGCGTATACATTCCACTGGCAATTTCATTGGTATACGGCCGCAACCCTTCAGGAATTGATGTAATCCAATCGGTCCAAGCCTCTGCAAAAGCTTTTTCGTTACGGAGCTTGTTTCTGTACTCCTGGAGTGGCCGAACAACACCACGACGATTCAAAAACTCAACAAACCCTTCTGGATTAATCAGAAAACCATCCGTCTGCCAGTATTCCGGAAAACGGATCGCGACTCCGTGATGGATGCCGACAGTACCAAGCAATTTTTCCCCGCGGTAAAATTCTATCGAAGGATTACCGGGACATTGGCATATTTCCGGCATAGCATCCTCCGCTACAGCCATCAGCGCAAGTAGTTCCTTAATTTCTGCAGAATCAGTAATTACAGCAAGTTTTTCTTCCAGCAAGGGATTGCGCATACTGGTACCACCGGAACGAATGACAACACGATCCGTCTGCTCCAGCGCAGAATTTAAAATAGAAGTCATCGATGGCCGATAGGCCAGCTGTGCAGCAGAAGGTGCAGTCTGCACTTCTTCTGCTGCATTGATACCGGCTAACCAGAAACCATTCAGGCAGAGAATTACACCGGCTATCACCACATTGCGAATGTTATTCCGCAACATTGTCGTCACCAGCCATATTAAAGAAAACCATAAACGGCAACCAGCCATTGCGATTGTAATTGAACAACCCAAGCTGGAATTCTGCATTGTCGCTGCAATTATTTGCAAGTCCAATCTGGATACCGCCGCGATTGGAAACGTTAAAGAGAGAGACTTGAACCCCGTCTTCTGCATTCTTTTCCGCCATATTCACCAGCGACAGTTGTGCCCCATTCAAGGTCTTCGTCCAGCAAGGCCCGACCAGACACCACTGGAACCCGTCGATTTTGCTGCTGGCAGAACCAATCAGCGACATTTCCATCGCACTGACTTCGCTATTGCTTCCGCTAATCGGCAACCCGAAACGAAATTCTGCCGGCGTTTCTGCATTGGATCGAGGCACATTAAACCAGTAATTAACTTGAACATCGTCTACAGCGTGAACTGCAAAGAGCCCGGCTACCGTACATGCAACAACAGCAAAAGTTTTCTTCATCGACATCATAACAATCCTTTCCATAACATAAAGTGTATTTCTTTACAATCTAACACAAAAAGCGAAATTTTCACACCCGAAAACCTCTTTCCCGCAAAGAAAATCCATTTTTTACCGCTGCTGCATCTCCTCCAGATAGCGGTAAAGGGTTCTGCGACTGATTCCCAGTTTTTTTGCAGCTTTCGTACGATTCCCTCCACATTCCTCCAACGCTTTAAGTAAAAGTACTTTGCGATTACTTGCCAAATCCAAAACTGACGCCGGAAAATCCGATCCTATCGCACCATTTTCTGTTCCATCCTTCTGCCCGGTTATCGAATTTTCCCGACTTAAAGCCTGTGGAATCAAATGGTTGCGCCCGATTGCCGACGGTAAATTCACGACATCCAATACATCCGAACGCGAAAGAACAACCATGCGTTCAATGGAATTGCGCAATTCCCGAATATTACCGGGCCAGCTGTAATTCTGCAATGCCTCCATCGCTGATTCCGTAATTGTCATATTTCCCCGATTATTATCGCGAGCAAACTCATCGATAAATTTTTTCGTCAAAATCGGGATATCTTCCCGACGCTCGCGCAATGGCGGCATCTTGATGCTGACAACGTCAAGCCGATAATACAAATCTTCCCGGAATGCCCCTTCCCGAACCATTGCTTCCAGATCCCTGTTTGTTGCAGAAATCAGGCGGGCATCGCAATGAATTTCCTCTATTCCCCCTACCCGCTCAAAGGTACGGCTTTCGAGAACCCGAAGAAGTTTTACCTGTATCTGAGGTTCAATCTCTCCGATTTCATCCAGGAAAAGAGTTCCGTTTTCGGCCAGTTCAAACCGTCCTTTTTTCTGCTCAATTGCCCCGGTAAAAGCGCCTTTCTCATGCCCGAAAAGTTCGCTTTCCAGCAAATTTGCCGGCAACGCTGCACAATGAACCGGAACCAGAGGCCCCGGTCGGCCGCTCAACGCATGAATTGCTCTGGCGATTACTTCTTTTCCGGTCCCGCTTTCTCCGGTAATCAATACCGTTGAACGAGACGGAGCAATCTGCTTGACAGTCTCCAACACTTCATGCATTGCCTGCGACTTGGCAACCAGGGAATCAAAATCAAAATTTCCGGTTAATTTCCGCTTCAAATCATGATTTTCCGCCTTCAACCGGCGCGCTTCCAATGCATGGTCGATGACGATCTCCAGCCGATCCAGATTAACCGGCTTGGTAACAAAATCAAACGCACCACGTTTCACCGCTTCCACTGCACTTTCAATAGAACCGTATGCAGAAAAAACAATACAACTGGGCGGATTTTCTTTTCCCAAAGCCGCATCCAACACACCGAATCCATCGGCACCCGGCATTCTCAGATCCGTCAGTACCAGATCATAGTCGTTTCGATTGAGCAAGTTAATCGCCGTCACACCGTCTTCCGCCAGGGTAATATCAAACCGTATCCGAAAAAAACGCTCCAAGGCATCGCGCGTATTACGCTCATCATCGGCCAATAACATCTTTAACTTTTTCATTCACACCCCGTTTCTCTGTTCCACCATCGATTGAGCAGGATCAAATCGTCGTCTGTAACCTGATTAATCTCTAATACAAAATATCTGACGCCGGCTCGACGACAGGCCGAAACAACCCGTGGTAAGTCCATTGTATTGGGAGTAGACAACGCCAAATGGCCATCCCAGAATACATTGTGCGGCGTCTCCGCAGTATAAACAGATGCATGGAGATGCACCATTTTCACCAATCCTGTCCGCAAAAAATCTGCAATTTCCGCATGATAATCATGTCCCAGAATGTTACAACTGCACCACAAATGACTGGTATCAAGGCAAATCGGGTGCTTCATTGCCGTCATTTCCGCAGCAAAAATATTTCCCGATCCATATGCAGGAAAATCTGTTTCTATGCAGAAAGTCAAATCCGGATATCGCTTGCGAACTTCTTCCAGGCGCACGTTCTGCCGTTCAAGACGCTCCCGATACTCAGGCAATTGAAAAAAATCGGAACAATGACAATCAACACCATCTGGAGACAATTCCTTACGAAAAATCTGTTTCATACACTCAGTATAACTTTTTCCATGACCGAAAGCCTGCACCGGGAGGTCGGTCATGATAAAACTGTGGAAAACTGCCATATCCGCTCCATATAACCGCATCCGCCGTGCATTATCCTCGATCAAACTCCATGCCAGCGTATCGTCCGCAGCCGCAAGATTGACATTCCACGGATTCCCGACCGGAGCGTGAAAGGATATCGGACAATTGAAGGTCAAGACATTTTCAATTTGCTGGCTGTTTGCAGAATTATGAAGCTGCACTCCAACTGTCATGCCCAATTCTTTGCCTTTTCGACTCAAATTCTGAAATTTCTCCTGCGCTTCCGTCCGAATGCCGTTAAAAGCCCCTGAAGTCAAATCAACTCGAATCGACGGAATTGTCTCAGTTTTGCAATCTGCTTTCATTTTCTCTTTCATTTCTTCACAAAAGTCATATCATCATCCCAAAAACAACATTCTTACAGAAAATGTGCCTTCTCCTCCTCTATTTCGAGGAGCCAATTACTCTGCACAATCTTTAAGTAATTCTTTATTCTCCTGGTGGAGAGAATGTTTCCATGTCCGTTTCAAGCATCGCCTTGTTTTCTCCACTGTCCGGTGGGGGTAAACGATGCAAACTCATCCGTTGCTCCTGACGCGGGAATTTCATTTCCACACTGGTACCTTTACCCGGGGCCGTTTCCACTCCGATTTCCCCGCCATGTTCACGCACAATTCGTTCAATGATTGCCATGCCGATTCCGCGTCCGCCATTTTTAAAAGATTTAAATGGATCAAACATTCTGCTTAACTGGGACGCCTCCATTCCGATACCGGTATCAGAAAAACGAACGATAACTGAACTATCATCATACCGTAATGACACTGTCAATTCACCATTTTCAGACATAGCCTGAATTGCATTTTTAATGATGTTGTAAAAACATTGCTTTAATTGAGCGGCATCCCCGGCAATCAGTGGAATCCAATCCGGAAAATCACAGATAATCCGAACAGAACGCAATTCTATTTCCCGCTTCATAAAACCCAACGTATCAATCAACACACTACGAATATCCACATCGCGAAATTCCGGATTGCCCGGCCGGATTGCATGAAGGAACTGGTTAATGATATTATCCAACCGTTCGACCTCTTCTTTGCAGGCGTTCACCATCTCTTTGGCGTCAACCGGGTCAAACTCTCTATCGAACGCCCGGCTTAAAAGCTGCAAATTCAAATACAGACTATTCAACGGATTCCCAATTTCATGGGCTACTCCAGCCGCCAGCAAAGAAATTGCCTGGGCTGTTTCATTCGCCAGCTGTTCGGAAACATGTCTGCGTTGCTCTGTAACATCGCGTAAAATGACTGTTGCAAAGTCACCTGCTTCATTAGGGACCAGGTAAAATTGAATAAAACGATGCTTGGGATAAACGATTTCCACTTCCTGCCGTGACAGGCGTGTCCACTCTTCATCATCTTCTCCAATAATGCGTCGCCAGTCAACCCCATGCAGAAGTTTGGAAATTTTTAAACGACTCAAATCCTCCGGTAATCCCAATAATTCTTTCGCCGCCTGGTTATGGTATTTAATCCGCAACCGGCGATCAATCACGAGAATCCCTTCCTGTACCGCATTAAAAATCGTCTCAAAAAAACCGCATTCTCGTGACAAATGCAGAATATATGCCTGCAAACTGTTTGAATCGATGGCATCCACCCGTTCTATAAAGCGATCCAAAAAACTTTTTTTATGTTCCATAATCGTCAAAACTTTCTTTCCATTTCAACTTCGTGACAATTTGACACACTTTTGCAAAAAAGCAACCCTTTTCCGAAATAAAAAATTATAAATTACCATTCACAGCGGTTATCTATTCGCCATAAACGAGTTGCCAATGCCGTATTGACAAAGAATCTGTTGATATAACCATGCGCAAAGGAGGTTATTATGCAAATATCACAAATCATCAACAAAGTTATTGAAGATCAGCCTCTGGCTGAAGAGGAAAAAGAATTGCTCCGCACCGTCGATCCGGATAAACTTGAAAGCGACCGGTTGGAACTTCAAGCAGAACGGGAAAGCTTTGAGAAGGAACAGGCTGACGTGCGACGTCGGGAATTGATTCATAATCTGGCGGCACAATACTCTTTTTCTGACCCGGCTTATCTGGCATTTCTGGCCAATGACAAAAATATCGACCTGACAGATGCCGACGCCGTTGAAAACTTCATGACAGAACTTCAAAACCACTCCCCCAAACTTTTTAAACTGGAATTGAATCCCGGCTCTGCATCCGGAATATCTGTGCAACCGCAACAAAACTGCGGACGACTCAGCGGGAACAGCTGTTCACTGGCACAACTGCTTGCTGACGCGCCGGATTGTTCGGACTGAACCGGGCAGGAAAACCCGTAACAACTTAAAAAAGAAAGGAAAACACCATGGGTTTGTACTCCTACAGTTTTCAGAACAGAAAACGCGATCTCTCCGACATTCTCTCAACCGTAATCAAAGATGAGCCGCGGTTCATCTCCAACTTCAAAACCGTCGAACCGGCCACCAGCCGTAAACACGAATGGTTTGAAGATCAAATGGCTGGCCGTTCACTGACCGCCACTGCGTATTCGGCAGGAACAGTGACTGCATCGGAAGCCGACGTTGCAAAACTCAAAGTCGGAACACTTCTGGTCATTCGCAATGATTCCGCTCTTTTCCGTGTCACGGCAATCCCCACTGCAACAACCTTCACCATTAACCTTGAAGCTGCAAATGGGTCTTCTACCACAGCACCTGCCTCAAACAGCATTTTGAATATCGTTTCTACCCCTATGGCTGAAGCAAGTGCCAATGGAGACGGGGAAGAAAACTACCACCTTTCGGGAACCAACTGGAATGCAACGCAAATTTTCCGCAAAGACATTGTGCTCTCCGGCTCAAGTCTGGCAATTGGAGTTTACGGCAACCTTGACAACCAGTTGAACCGACAAACGGCATTTGCATTGAGTGAATTGGCCCGCGACCTCAATCGTGTTGCGCTCTTCGGCCGCCGTGTTGAAGCGACCTCCTCAGTCCGCGGGGAATGCGGCGGGCTGTACTTCTTTGCTACCGGAGAAAATGCTCTTAAGGTCGATGGCAACGCAAAACAGGTCGACAGCTTTATGATCAATGATGCCGCGCAGTTGATTCTGGCAGAAGGAGGAGATCCGATACAAATTCTCTGCTCTCCCGGGCAGGCGCGAGTCCTCTCCAACGAGTATCGGAACCAACTTCAAATCGTGCGCTCAGACGATCGGCGCGGTGCCTATGTTGCCGTGATTGTCAATGAAATCAATGGCCAAGGGATGACGATCATGGCAGACCCGGATATGCCAGACGGAGATGTTTTTGTCTGTGATCCAAGCGGATTCGGGCTTGCACCGCTTACCGGGCGTTCCATCCGCGACGAAGATTCGACTCCACGCGGATTCGATGGAATCCAGCGCATGGCACTCGGGGAATTGACCTTTGAGTTTAAAAATCCCCTCGCCAGAATTTGTCGGATTACCAATATCAAAAGTTCTGCGGCAGCACTGACCAGTTTGCGCGGAACTGAAACTTCTGAATAAATTTTTCTTGTGTTAACCAGCCCGGTTCCAGAATGAAATCTGGAACCGGGCTTTTGGAGTATTCATCATGAGTTTTTCTTTGGAAAAAGCCGCAATTTTTTTTGCTACCCATCTTCAGGGCAATTTCTGGGAACAACAATCGGAACATGATCGAAGTTCTTCCCTCGAAATGGCAACAAATGACATTGCGTTGTACCTGCACATGGAGAGCAGTAAAATGCTGGAACAATTTGCTTTGGATCACCTGTTTGTTGAATCTGCAGTCTATGAGCAGGCCATCTACCTTCTGAGCCGCCGCGATCAGCTTCTACAAAAAGAAATGATCGCCTCTGAATCCATTGATGGCATTGGAAGCCGTTCTTACCGGGAATCCGGGGATACGTCAACAGAAAGCAATATTGCCCCTCGCGCGCTGCATTATTTGAACCATCTTACCCGAACCAATAAAATTACCAGAGGTTAACCATCATGCAACACACTGATTTAACGCTTGAATCATTAAACGACAATACTGTTGAGCGATTTCGCAACCATTTGGATCTCCTGCAGGCGGACGTAACCTATCATGGCTGCCCTCTGGGGAAAACCGGAGCCCTGCAATGCGAAGAATCATTGCTGGCAATAGATTCGTCCGGCAGATTAGAAAGCAGCAGATTAATTCGAATTATCCTGTACGTTCAACTTCCGGAACGATGGCTGCTGTCATGGCTCGAACGCCAAAAAGGGCAGAGTCTGCCAGATGCTGCCGGCGACTTGGAATTTCGGGCGCCATTCACTATTTTCGGAGCAAAAATTGCCAACGCAGAACTTCTGCCGACAATGCGCTTAACCGGATCCGGAAACGGAAAACTTCTGAGAATGGAATTTGAAGTTATTCGGGAATGTGGTACTCCTTTAATGGAACCCTTCCCCTTGTAATTTTCTTTTCCTAACGGGATCTCTTCGCAACAAGAGCCGGAACATCATGGCAAACATGAGCATTCCAGCTCTTGTTTTCCTGCTGAAAATCAGTGCATTGCCTGCAATTTGTCCGCAATCTGGTTTCGGAACACATTGATTTTATCATATTCAAGCGTATAAGTTGACCATGTTTCCCGCGGTGTTGATACGATTTCTTCAGGAATTTCCAGCTCAGGCGCATCCGGATTCACCTCCTGAAGCATCAGGTAGTATTCCGCATCTTCTATCCCATCCCGGAGATTACTTAAACGAATTGAACTTAAATATTCTCCATTTCGTCCCAGATACACAATATGGCCGTCTCCATTTCTCCCGTAGCGCCCGGGTTGCGTTTCAATAGCATGGGCTGAAGCCGGATAATCAAAATCAATCGGACAGTCAGCCGCTCCCATCCCCACATTCTGCGGACGACATGTGGAATAATATCCCATCGCCCTGACATTACATTTCAACGCCTGCCAGGCACAGATACGCGGTGCTATCCCCGGCAAATCCAACATGAACGACGGATTCTCATAAGCCCAGTAAAATCCCAGTTTCTTATTGAGCACACGCAAATCATCAAGCTCTTCTCCAGGAACCGGCAGTACATAGTAAGTATCCATATATTCCGGCTCTATCGCCAGTCTCGGCCCGATATTGGACAACGCAATTTCAGGCATTTCCCTGCGAATTTTCCGGGCAGCCTTACGTACTTCTCCAATGCGCATGTCCCGACGCTCCGGAGTATCGGACATCGCCTCGTCACAACAGTTGACAATGGCTATATCAGTAGCTCCCAACTCGGAAAGTTTTTCCCGGTACGACGCGTATGCAGTAAAAAAACGCTGCAAGTATTCATCGGTAAAAGCAAAGGGATTGACATTGTCTTTGTCATAGAGATACCACAATACCAGATTGTTCTGTCCGCGTTCCAGACAATATTCCAAATCTTCCAGGCGTGGCGTCAACTGATCGCCATTCTCAGGCATCGCGTACATCGAAACCGGACACAGGCGATGAGCAAAGATAAAATCGTAGTTTCGCAGGCGAAGCTCCCGGTCTTCAATTCCTGCCACATGGCGGAAATCAAAATAAGTAACCATTCGGCCTTTCACCGGGAGAGAAAAGTCAAAAACTTCCAATGTGTAGAGAAACTCTCGCGATTCCACACCATCCGCAGATACCTGGATTTTTCCCTGATATATCCCCGCCTGCTGCCCTTCCGGCACAGCCACCGTAATCCAATATGGTCGAAACTGCCCATCCAGTGTCGCCGGCCGATTCGAATGAAGCACATCCGGCCACCATCCCCGCCGGGATTCATAATAAAAAGCATTGGACACTTCTACATATCCGACGGGATTGATTTCGACTGCTTCTGCGGGAATTGTCACCTCCGGGTCGTCTGCAAGATGCAGCGCTTCCGCTGAAACAGAAACATTCGTCAAAGGTTCTCCCGGAATAACGACCAGCTGAAAACTTTCACGTTCGTTTCCCGCCGCCTGCATTGACCAGTCTGAATAACCGTTAAACGGTTGATCGCGAAACAGCTTCTCAGTTGGCGGGGCAGCAGCTAATCCAATCGTCGCATCGTTGGTATTCTGCCTGGCATAGACGCAAAACAATGCAGTCATTTCCCGAAGTTTTACCGGAACCGGATGTTCCAGGTCCAAAAGTGTTTCCCTGTCCAGTGCTTCGGTCATTTGTTTCCATTCTCGCTGAAGACGGTCAAATTCCTCCCGGTACTTTGAGGAAGAAACAACCGCTTCAGCCGCTGCTTCGGAGATTTTTTGCGCGACAGGTTGCAGTTCAGCATTATGTTCTTGTATATATTCCGCATTCGTCAATAAACGGAAGTTATCGAGATACATCGTACAGTGTTGCCGTCGATCACAGTAGAGATTGAAATATTCCAATCCGGTCATATCGTGATTTTGCCGCATTTCCTCCAAGTCAACAACGTAGTGACGGACAGCCCCCGGCGGCAAATCGATTTCACCGGATGGCATTGTATTGTACGCCCCCGGATAAAACGGCTCTTCCCCTGTGCCGCGATCCAGCCCGATCACTGCATTAACGTGATATGATTCTCCATTTTTCACGCTGAACGTCAATTTATCATATACTCGCCAGTCCTTAACCGGAATTTTGATCAAAAGCGATCCAGCAGAACCTATAAATTCCACTTTTAATGACTTTTCGCCATGTGTACTGAATGCCTTGCTGACAGAATATTGAAGTTCCTCCGGAACAGTTTTTGTCAACTGAAAGCCAGATAACTCCTCTTCGGATTCAAAATCACCGATGGGAACCACCCCGAAGGCTGTTGCCATAGTACTTACCATCAAGGCAACACACCCAAAAATCGCGCCTCTATAACTCATTTTTCCTTTCCCGATTTTTTGCATGCAGATGAGCCGGCAAGATACCCGCTGCTTGCCGCCCATTGAATATTGTACCCTCCGCACGGCCCATCCAGATCCAATACTTCGCCGGCAAAAAAAAGATTTTTCACAATCCGGCTCTCCATAGTAAATGGATTTACCTCTTTTAAAGAAATCCCTCCGGAAGTCACCATTGCTTTGGGCCAGGAATCTGTCCCGATAACAGTCAATGGTACAGCGTCAAGCAATTGCAACATTCGTTCTCGACGCGGTGCATCCAGTCGGGCGCAACGCGTGCCCGCGTCCACATCACTTTTCATTGCAATGACCTCAGCCAATACCTGCGGCAAATACTGCTTCAGAAAGGACATCACCCCTTTCCTCCCCTGATGCTGCACATAATTATCAAAATCACTCCGATATTTTCCCATGCTCATTCCTGCATGAAACTTCAATTTCATTTCCACTCCAGCCGGGACAGACAACAAATAACGCGCCACAGCTCCTGAGAGCGGCAAAGTCGCCGGCCCATTCATTCCTTCATGGGTAAATACCAGATTTCCACGCCCTTTCAAAAAACGGAGTTTTTTCTCTGCAAATGTTACACCGGCATCTTCCAGCAACACGCCTCGGCATTCTCCCGCCCAACTTTCACACACTCTCAATCCCACCAGAGCCGGCACCGGCTCTACAATCGTATGACCGGCAGCAGCGGCAATTTGATAACCATCCCCCCGAGTCCCTAATTGAGGATATGATTTCCCCCCGGTAGCAAGAATCAAAGCATCGCAATGGAATCTGCGGCCATCTATAAGTTCCGCGCCCCGGATGCCCCCGTTTTCGATCAAGGCCTTCGACAGCCTTGCCCCTGTCAACAAGGTAACGCCATTGTCATTGAGGGCACGTTGAAACGCCTGCAATACATCCGCAGCTCTCCGGGAGACAGGAAATACATGAAATCCATCCGTTACTTCAGTCGGGGTTCCATTTTCCTGCAGAAAATTTCGAAAGGTAACAGGAGGAAATAAATTCAGTGCTGGAAGGCCGAAACGACCATTTCTCCCAAATTTCTCGACAAATTCTTCCCCGGCAAGAATATTCGTTACATTACATTTTCCAGATCCGGAAACCAGAAGTTTTGCCCCAGGCCGATTCGTTGCTTCCAGCAAAATTACCGTATCCCGGTATCTGGACGCAGCGTAAGCCGCAGCAAGCCCCGCAGGGCCGGTTCCTGCAACAACAATAACGCGGGAATGCAACCAATTCGATGGCATTTTGTTCCTTTTTTTATCGACAATATACTCCGCGATGTCTCTTTTTCAATTGACGGGGCGCAAAACGACTGTTATATTATCCTCTCTATTCGTAAAATTACTTTATCCCATACCTTTAAGAACAGGTTTTATAGAAATGGAAGATGCAGTTCGCCGTATCTTGACGGCAATCGGAGAAAACCCGGAACGGGAAGGTTTGATTGATACGCCCAAGCGCGTCCGCAAAAGTTTTGAATATCTCATGCGCGGGTATAAACAGAATCTTGACGAAGTTGTTCATCAAGCATTGTTCAAAGCGGAATCCCATGATATGATTATCGTTCGGGACATTGAATTTTTCAGCATGTGCGAACACCACATGCTTCCTTTTTTCGGGAAATGCCATATCGGGTACATCCCCAACGACAAAATTCTCGGGGTAAGCAAGCTGGCCCGGATTGTCGATATGTTTGCGCGGCGCTTGCAAATCCAGGAACGGTTGACCCGGCAGGTTGCTGAAGCAGTTCTGGAAGTAACAGCGCCCGAAGGAGTCGGTGTTGTCGTCGAAGCACAGCACTTGTGTATGCAGATGCGCGGTGTGGAAAAGCAACATTCTTTAATGACCACCTCCGCCATGCTCGGCAGTTTTTACGACGAAGAACCGACCAGATCGGAATTTCTTCGACTCATCCGAGGGTAATTCCATGCGTGCTCTGTTGCAACGAGTGACTTCAGCCTCTGTCGCTATCGACGGAAAAATCACTGCAGAAATCGGTCAGGGACTGATGATCCTTTTCGGCGTCGGCCAGGGAGATACCGAAGAAGACGTTGCCTATGTAGCGGATCGCTGTGTAAAGCTACGTATCTTTGAAGATGAAGCAGGAAAAATGAACCTGTCGCTTCTTGACGTTGGCGGGGAAGCATTGATTGTATCGCAATTCACGCTCTATGCTGATACTGTACACGGCAGGAGACCAGGCTTCACGGATGCGGCCGAACCGGAACACGCTAACGCATTATATGAATTATTTGTCCAAACAGTACGGAATTTCGGGGTCAGAACCGGTACTGGCGTATTTGGTGCTGACATGCATGTCACGATTCACAACGACGGACCTGTCACTATGATGGTGGAATCGAAACCGAAAGCAAAGAATACAAAATAAGAAATGAGCAAAAAACATGTAGTTGTATTGGGCTCCACCGGATCAATCGGAGAAAGCGCCTTTCGGGTATTTGAAGCAATGGAAGATTACTTTGACGTAATCGGTCTGGTTGCCCGTAACAATATTACCCGCCTGGCTGAACAGTCAAAGCAGCTTCACTGTCGCGAAGTAATCACGACCGATGAAGCAAAAGTTACAGCATTGCAGGGGTTACTGCCCCCCAATTATTACGCTGCAGGCGGAGATGAAGCCGTACTGGATCTGGTCTGCAGGCCGGAAGTAGATGTCGTTTTGTGCGCAATTGTCGGAACCGGTGGCTTGCGCCCGGTTCTTGCTGCACTGCAAGCGGGCAAAACAGTTGCTCTTGCCAGCAAGGAAGTTCTGGTCATGGCCGGAGAACTGGTAATGGAACTGGCTCGAAATGGACATGGGAAAATTATTCCAGTTGATAGTGAACATAGTGCCATTTTTCAATGTCTTGCACACAGAAGCGCAACGGAAGTAGAAAATCTGATTTTGACTGCTTCCGGCGGAGCATTCCGCAACGCATCCAAAGAAGAAATCACAAAAGCAACTGTGGAACATGCGCTTGCCCACCCGGTTTGGTCAATGGGCCCTAAAGTAACAATTGATTCGGCGACAATGATGAACAAAGCACTGGAAATCATTGAAGCAGGTTATCTTTTCGGAATGAGTGCGGACAATATCAAAGTAGTAATTCATCCTGAATCGGTCGTGCATTCTATGGTAGAACTGAAAGACGGTACTCTGATCGCACAACTTGCAAATCCAGATATGCGTTATGCGATCCAATACGCACTGACCTATCCGGACCGCGTCAGTGGTGGGTTGCCGAAAATGGATTTGAATACAATGTGGAATCTGCATTTTATGCCCCCGGATCACGATCGGTTCCCAAGTCTGAAACTTGCGGAACAGGCATTGAGACGTGGCGGAACTCTACCGGCAGTATTAAATGCGGCAAATGAAGTTGCAGTCTCCAGATTCAAAGAAGGCTCCATTCGTCTGCCGGATATCTGGGCAATTATCCGGGAAACGATGAAAGCGCACCGGGTGGAACCCCAACGGGATCTGCCAACGATTCTCCGCGCCGATGCATGGGCACGGGATTTTGCACAAAAAGTTAAATGTAATTAATCGATACTTCAAGAAGAGGACAAACGAATGGATTTGATGGAAATTTTAAGCTATCTCCGGATGATCGGTATCCTATTGCTGGTAGCCTTTGCAATCGGGATGTGTATCTTTATCCATGAACTCGGGCACTTTCTGGCGGCAAAACTCTGCGGCTTGCATATTGACGCTTTTTCCATCGGATTCCGGAAAATCTGGTGGAAAAAAATCAACGGAATCGAATATCGTATCGGCATTCTTCCCTTGGGCGGCTATGTTGAATTACCGCAGGTTGACGCAACTGATAACGTACCTCACGCCGCGGATGGCACAGAACTTCCCCGGGCAACCCCGATGCAGCGGATCATCACTGCCTTTGCCGGCCCTTTTTTCAATATTTTGATGGGACTTGCGCTCGGATGCCTGATCTGGGAGTATGGACTGCCGCAAACTTCCCCAAAAATGCGGGAAATTGAAGTCCGTTCAGT
>CALGPR010000424.1 GCA_937960425.1 uncultured Lentisphaeria bacterium | reverse complement strand
CGGACTCGCCGGGGGTCTTCTTCTCTGCTCCTATTTGCCGGTTGGAACGGAACGGTTCAATCGTGCTGTAATTGAATCTCTGGAACTGGTGAAATGGTATGCACGGGAACATATTTTGCTCTGTCTTGTGCCGGCATTTTTCATCGCCGGAGCCATTGGCGTATTCGTGAGCCAGGTGGCTGTGATGCAGTACCTGGGCCCGAAGGCAAAAAAATGGATTGCTTATCTGGTTGCGTCTGTTTCCGGTTCCATTCTGGCGGTTTGCTCTTGTACGATTCTTCCTTTGTTTGCTGGGATTTATAAAATGGGCGCAGGACTGGGACCGGCATCCGCTTTTCTCTATTCCGGTCCTGCTATCAACATTATGGCGATCGTTCTAACCGCCCGGGTACTGGGATTCGAAATCGGAATTGCCCGGGCGATTGGGGCGATTGGCATTTGCATGCACCTGATCTTCCGCAAGGAAGAACAGGAAAAAGCGCGCATGGTTACCGGACTTGCTGAAATGAAATCAGGACGCCCGCTTTGGCAGAATATCCTGTACATCGGCAGCATGATTGCGATCCTGGTTTTTGCGAATCTGGGAAAAGCCGAAGATTCCGGAGCTTTGTGGACGGCGTTCTGGGATGCAAAATGGTATATGACCTCCATTGCTGCTATTGTGCTTGGATTCATGCTGGTCCGATATTACGGCATGAAATGGTGGAAACTTTTGTGCGTTGCCGTGCCGGCGGTTGTGCTGGCTGTGCTGTTCCCGCACGTACCGTTGCTGGCGTTCACTGCAGGATTTCTCGGAATCGGGGCATTTTTGCTTTTTCTTTTTGTCCTACTTCCGCGGTATTATTTTTCGGCAGTCTGTTGCCGCTTGCTGTGAAGTTTCAGTCCGGTATTTTGCTTCCGGCCTTGTTTGAGATTGCCACTGGATTACCGGTGCTGGTATTAGCATTGATCCTGGCTTTCAGTGCAAAACGGATTGGGATTGTATGCCACAAACTTGCAAAATTCGAATATTGGGCACAACAAACAACTGGTGGAATTTTTCTGTTGGTTGGAATTGTCTTGACACTTACTCTTACGATAGGAATCCGTCTATGGTAAAACCTCGGTTCCGGCAATAACTGTTACGCCGGATGACAAAAGGTAATCCATGCGCTTGGCGTCGAAAAGAGTACTTGTGGATCAGAAGGTTTGAAGCTTAAGCAGTACAATTGTGCCCGAGGGAAGAATGGGGTATTTCCACTTGAAAAACGAATGAGTTTCAAATGTTCAGAACCAGATTGGAATGGTACAGCATAAATTAACGGTATTTTTGATGCAATCCGGCTTCAGCGTTTTGTCTCGTTTTGCATAATTGTACTGATTGGAAGAAAGGAATAGAATGACCGGGAATGTTTTTTGCATCTATTGATAATTGACAACGATTTATCCCTGAAGAAACGTTCTTGTACGCATGCTTTGGAATCAAAAACATCCCCAGAATTTTCTGGGAAAATCTTAGTGACGTCAAAACTTAAAGTCTGGACAAACTCTTGCAGATTTTGCAGATGGTGGATACCCATATCTTATGAGGTTAGAAAATTTATTGTTTTGATGTCGAATAGAAGACGACCGGAGTTTGGAGTATTCTCTTATTAACTTGTGGGAATTGAAAGGTTCTGATCAACTTGAGGTATATGAGTAGTGTTCTGCAAGATTTGATTAGATATGATAACTTTGAGAAAATTGTCTTTACCAGAAAAAGACAACAGAAATAGAGAAACGTTGGTTAGGTACCGTGGTTAATTTTTTAAAGTTGTAAACAGCCCTAATGATACTGTACCACATGGTCTGATAGATGATCGATGATATCCTGATCTTGGAAGGATTCATTAGATCCATTGTTCTGGCGAGAGCTTCTTTTGCGCATAAACAGTTACGGGTAACAAAATGTAGAAATTTTTTAAATAAGAAGTTGAAAAAGCTGGATTGGCCAATTATCGTATTCTATATTCG
>CALGPR010000423.1 GCA_937960425.1 uncultured Lentisphaeria bacterium | reverse complement strand
ATGCTGCCGGATTGCGCCGGTTCCGGAACTCCTGGAACAAATTGAGGCGTTGCTGGGAGAGAAAAGTTACAAACTTAAACCGAATAAAGTAGTTCCGGAACCACGCAAAAATTCCTGGAAATCTCAGCCGGAACAAACTACCGGTAATGTGCCTGCATAAACGGGAAAAACGGAAACGACAAGTTCCGATTCTTTAGGGGGGAACGTCTATTGCAGTGGCACAAATGGAGTATAGCCTTCTTCTTCCGAAAAACTGGTTATCGCAGCTGCATTTTATGATATTTGGCATACAGGCCGTTCAGAGCCAGCAGTTCTGCATCAGTACCCCGTTCTTTTACCCGGCCATGCTCGATGACAATGATTTCGTCGGCGTTGCGGATTGTGGAAAGCCGATGGGCTATTACCAGGGTTGTTCGGCCGCGGGAGAGTTCTTCAAGGGCCTTCTGGATATAGCGTTCACTTTCGTTGTCGAGTGCCGAGGTCGCTTCGTCGAGGATCAGGATTGGGGGATTTTTCAAAAATACACGGGCGATAGCAATGCGTTGTTTTTGCCCACCGGAGAGACGAACACCCCGTTCGCCGACATTGGTATTGTAGCCGTCGGGCAGGGAGGAGATATAATCGTGGATATTTGCACGTTTTGCTGCAAAGATGATTTCTTCTTCGGTAGCATCCGGTTTCCCGTAAGCAATGTTATCGCGGATGGAGCCGCCGAAAAGATAGAGATCCTGTTGAACAATTCCGATCCGGCTGCGGAGCGCTTTGATTTTGAAGTCCCGGATATCAATTCCGTCGATTGTAATAGCGCCGGACTGAACATCGTAGAAACGCGGGAGCAGAGAACAGATTGTGCTTTTCCCACCACCTGATGGGCCGACAAGGGCAACGGTTTTTCCAGCCGGGATATCTATGCAGATATCCTGTAAAATCGGCAAGTTGCTTTCATAACTGAAATTGACGTGGCGGTAGGAAATGTTGCCCTGAAGATGTTCGGGGTTTCGGGCATTTTTGCGTTCCACAATTTCCGGATCTGTGCGGAGTACTTCACAAAAACGCCGGAAGCCGGACCAGCCGCGCTGGAATTGTTCAGTAAAGTTAATCAGCATTTCCACCGGTTGCAGGAAAATTCCAACATAAAGCGCATAGATAGCCAGTTCTTCAGCACGGAGCGTTTTCCCCGCAACAAAATAACCACCGCAAATCAGAATGGCAATATATAGCAATCCTTGAAAAAAGGAATTGCCGGCGTGAAAACGTCCCATGATTTTATAGTTGCTGACTTTGGAATCCAGGAATTTTTCATTGCAGTTGTCGAATTTGTCCTGTTCAACGTCTTCATTGGCAAAAGACTTGACAACCCTGATTCCTGCCAGAGAATCCTGAACTTGAGCATTGACCACGGCAATCTTTCTGCGGTTATCCGTGAAAATCATGCGCATTTTTTTGTTTTGAAAGTAACTGAAAACTACCATACAGAGAGTGACCATGATCAGGATCAGAGTCATTGGCACATTGATTGTCAGCAAAATGGCGAAGGCCCCCGTGATCTTCAGTCCGGAAATCAGCAATGTTTCCGGACCATGGTGGGCAAGTTCTGTAATATCAAAAAGATCCGAAACCAGCTTTGACATCATTTCTCCAGTATTGTTGCGGTCATAATAAGAGAAACTGAGCTTCTGGTAGTGGGCAAAAAGATCCTGCCGCATATCGCTTTCCATCCTTGCGCCCATAATGTGCCCCCAGGAGGTGATGAAATAGGAACAGCAGTAACGCAAGAGATAGAGTAAAATCAATCCGATGCCCACAAGCCAGGTAATGCGGATAATTTCCGGCGTATCTTGGGTAAAGACGTTTTTCATCATCATGTTCAGAATTTGTGGAAAAGCCAGATCCACTCCGCTGACGATCAGAGCACAAAGCATGTCGATGAAGAATAATTTTTTGTAGGGTCGGTAATAATTGACAAAACGATGGAACATAGTGCCTCCGAGAAGAAAGTCTGTATAATCTTATCAATGTACACCTCACAAGCTACTTTTTCAAGAAGCGCCTTCTTTGCCGGGCATCAAGGGTAGTATGCTATTTTGCTGTTTGCTGAAATTCAGAAAAATGCCATTGGGGCAGGAGTACAAGTGACTTGAAGTCTCAGAATTTTTTTCCCCGGCAACTCTACCCGAGAGTTATGCAAAACTTCCAGGAGTGAAAAAGAGGTATTACCACAGGGAAAACTGTTACAAAACAATTTTTTCCTGTGACGGGATCGCCTGATGGTGAAGAATTGGTTATTGGGTGTCTTTTTCCGGATTTCGGTAATTGACTTGCATGGCATCGAGTCGAGCGAGATGAACATCCAGCCGTTTGCGAAATTCTTCCCAGGAACAGTCTGCTGCCGGTTTCCACAACTTTTCGGCAAGGGCAGTCAAACGAGGAAAGAGCATATAGTCAAGATGCGCCTGATCCGCGATGTATTCGGTCCAGAGTTGCCCCTGGCCACCAAGAACGTGGGCGGCTGAGTCTTCACACCCTTCCGGAACGGGGGTAAATTGATATACTTTTTCTAACGGTAAGTTTCCGCCGATGGCCGGAGGTTCCTGTTCTGGAGGTCCTTGAAAGTAGTCAAAGTAAGTGAAATTCGCGTCGGCGTTGATGACAGTGAACCCGTTTTTCAAGGCAGGGATGCCTTGAGCCGGATCCCGCCAGGAAATGATTGCTGCTTCTGGGGAAAGGCCGCCTTCTGCAATTTCATCCCAGCCGATGACAGTGCGTCCCCGTGCGGCGCAGAACCGGCTGACCTCACAGATGAAGTGTCGTTGCATTTCCTGTTCATTGGCGACACCTTTTTCCTGCATTAATTCTTGAAGCCGTCGACATTCATTCCATTCCGATTTGTCTGCTTCGTCTCCACCAAGGTGTACGAAGGGAGAGGGGAAAAGTTCAAAAACTTCATCGAGGATATCGCAGATAAAGGCAATCGTTTTTTCTCCAGGAAATAAAATGTGACTGCTGACGCCCCAGAGGCAACGGACTTCCCAATGATTTTCAGGGAAGTTCCCGATTTCCGGATAGGCAGCAACCGCCGCTTGCATATGGCCGGGCATATCGATTTCCGGAACGATCAGAATCCGGCGTTTTCTGGCGTATTCGACGATTTCACGAATTTCTGCCTGAGTGTAATAGCCCCCGTAAGGAATATGGTCAAAGCGGCGTGGTTTCTGAAAAAAGTCGCCGACGAGAGACTCCGCACGATGGGCCCCAACTTCCGTCAGGCGTGGGTATTTACGGATTTCCAGCCGCCAGCCCTGATCGTCGGTCAGATGCCAGTGCAGGACATTGATTTTGTAAAGAGCAAGTTGGTCAATCAATCGCAGCACGGTGGCGACATCAAAGAAATGTCGGGATACATCCAGGTGCATTCCACGCCATTGGAAAACAGGCCCATCTTCAATGATGCAGCATTCAAGGGTGATATGGGAGGATTCCTGCGCGGGAAGAAGTTGCCGAAGTGTTTCAATTCCGCGGGCCAATCCATAATCTGTTTGGGCCCCAATGCGGATTCGTTCCGGAGTAATTTCGAGCCGGTAATTTTCCAGTGGGAAGGTGGTGTCCGGATCCGCGACGAAGGAAGGAGGAAGTTCCAGAACAATATCAGCGGAGGCGGATAATTCGCTGACAAATTCAGGTGTAAATCCGGCTGTTTTCCGGATGTAATTACGCAGAAGATAGGCGCTGTCGCGAGCTGCAGCATGGCGGAATTGAATTTTGCAGTTGCTGTCCAGATGAAACGATCCCTCAATGCGTTTCAGGGAATTTGGCATTGGGATCAGAGAAGCAATAGACATGGCGAAACTTTCTCAAAACAAAGATGGTTGATTGTAGTATTTCGATTATTCAATAATAGCCACGGCAGTAGCGTAATGGATTTCGTGACTGATGGAGATATGGCATGTTGAGGCCCCTTTGCTGCGCAGCTCATCAGCGGCATCGCCGGTAAAATGCAGTTCTGGAGCTCCCGCATCATTGTTGATAATGTGAAGGTCAAGAAAAGAGCAATGTCCTCCGATCCCGCACCCGAGTGCTTTGGCAACAGCCTCTTTTGCCGCCCAGCGGCCGGCAAGAAATTCGTTTTGTTTTTCCGGGCTTTTTTGCTGCATTTCTTTGATCTCTTCGTCAGTAAGAATCCGGCGGATGAAGTTATCGCCGAAAGAAGTAGAACAAATTTTTTTGATGCGTTGGATTTCGACAATGTCGGTGCCAAGCCCTTTTATCATATCAGGGAAACTCCGTTTTTGTCCGTAAAGGCTCTTGCCTTTTAAGGTTGATTCAGATATGGTATATAATTTACAATTCAAAAAAGCTGTCGTCAACTGGAAGGAAGAATTTTGAATCGAATTATTTTAACCGAAGAAGACTTTTGCGGCAGCTGCTGTGTACGGCTGAAGGG
>CALGPR010000422.1 GCA_937960425.1 uncultured Lentisphaeria bacterium | reverse complement strand
ATGCAATGGAAATGACGGAAGAACTCAGTGAAAAAATTTCCGCTGTAATTGAAAAATCGGCCTCAAAACTTCTCCCCCCAAAAATCACATCACCTTCGGTTCGGGAACAGTTGGCTGAAGTTAAAGGAAACAACCGTAAAGTTTACGTACATGTTCCAGAAAACATCAGCGTAGCAGTACCAGATCCGGCCGCTGAAACAGAATTGAAAGCACTTCTTCTGGATTGCGGTTTTGAAATTGTAAATGAACGTGAAACGGCTGACTTCGTCGTTATCGGAGAAGCAATAGCCGAATCAGCCGGTAACTATCGGCAATTCTCCGCAGCCACGGCACGCGTTGAACTCTCCATTTATGCCAAAGGCAAAAAGTTGCTGGCTGCTGGTGCCCTAAAAGAGACTGTTGCCGGGACATCTTATGTAATAGCAGCAAAGGATGCCATTACTCAAGCCACGCTCGGATTGGCGGTTGAACTTTTCCCAACATTGAAGGAATAAGTAGAAGGTTCACGGCATTACCAATGAGCCAACAATCTTCTTTCCTTTTACGGTTGCTCGCACCGTAGTTTCAGGTTCCCCGGAATGGAATGTCCCCCCAGGAAATCCCGGAGAACCTCCTTGTTTGGGAAACGACACAAGACAGCTGCAAACAGACAGTTAAACAGGAAGGAGCAGCCGAGACATCACGAACGCAATATCATGTAAAAATTCAGCAATGCCAGTATGCGGTACAACCTGTTCTCAAAAATCCGCCTGCAAAAATTGAAATGGAGCAGGAAAAATCAGCAACGGTAAGCCGCCGCCATCAAGAAAGAATTCAAACGCCAAAATTCGGCACGGCACTCTGCAACAGAAGGAAGAATCCGCCGCCGTCGAGAAAGAATTCAACCCCTGAAATCTCAATATAGAAGATCTTACTTTTTCAGATCGCAAAAAGCTTCTCACGTAAAATCTGGAACGAAACATCGCTGTGCGAAAACAGAAAAACTTATCTTCCAGCCAACCGTAACCATCAGCGGACAGGCGTATACTCAATACTGGCTTCCTGATCCGTGGTTTCCAATTTCATAATAACTGGCCTCAAACCATCATTACAACTACAAATTGCCACACCGGGTTTCCTGATCCAATCGCCATAATAAAATAATTCTTTTTCTGCACCATGAGCTAATGCAAAAACGTACTGATAAATTGCTTTCCAGGCTTCATCACAAAACCCCTCGGGTTTCGCGTAATCCGCATAAAAAACCTGTCCTTCTTCCATCATTGGGCAAGCTGTCAAACCAGGGGATCCATATTCTTCAGCCAAATCCTTGTCAAGCGTTGTCTTCAAAATTGTAATTTTTACCTTTTTCATCGCACATTACCGCCTTCCTGGTGGAAAAATTCAACCACAGTATCAAGCTAAACATAATCAATCACTTTTTGAAAAGGGGACCACCCACATACGAAAGATTCTGTTCCGGGCAGCAGTCCAATAAGCTTGTCTCGAAAACGAGTCTGTTTTATCGTCTGCTATGTTCTTATGCGGAATATTTTAATCGTTTGCCGGCAGCATTTCAAGCTTCATCCCACAAAGTCAAAACACAATCTTCTTCTGCGAATCCCACAAGCCCTCTTCTCCATGGAACTCTTGCTTCTACGCATTTGAAAGATATTTCCGTCATTTCTGCATCAATACAAACATATTG
>CALGPR010000421.1 GCA_937960425.1 uncultured Lentisphaeria bacterium | reverse complement strand
TCAGTGGAACTAATAGAATGTAGCTTTGCGTTACTTCAGCAATCAAGAAGATCCCGGTCATTGGCGCACGCATAACGGCGGTAAATACCCCGCACATCCCTACGGCAACAAAATTGCATTCCTGCAATTCCATAATGCCGGTCAGGTTGACTGCGCGGGCAAATAAGAAGCCGGTGAATGCTCCGATAAACATCGACGGCGCAAAAATTCCACCGTCGCCACCACTGTCAACCGTCAATACGGAGACAATTACCTTGAGCAGCACTGCTACTATCAGCACCAGCAATAAACTCCATACGGAATAAGGCAGAGGGAAAAAGAGAGCGGAATCCAGCAATTTTTCACATTCGGTATTGAAAAGCATTTCGATACTGCGATACCCCTGGCCCCGCAAGAAAGGAAAACAGAAAAGCAAAAGGGATAACATGGTTCCGCCGACAATCACTCGTTTCCATGGAGTTCGGAAGCGTTGTTTTAGAATTTTGCCGGTCCGATCGGCTGTTTTAATGACATATACCCCGACAAACGCGCAGACAATTCCCAGTAAAATATAGCAGGGAATGGCGTTCGGTCGCCACGGGGCATTTAGCGCCAGAATAAATTGTGTATCTCCCATAATGACCCGGGAGATTACAGCCGCCACAGCAGCAGAAAGAATCATGGGAATCAAGGCGGTGACGCTGAAAGAAGGCAACAGGACTTCTGCTGCGAAAAGAACCCCGGCAATGGGACTGTCGAAGATTGCCGAGATTGCGGCGGCGGCTCCACAGCCGAGAAGGACCGTTCGTTTTTTACGGTCAATTTTAAAAGCGGCACAGGTGTTGGCTCCGATCGCTGCTCCGGTCAAAACACTTGGGGCTTCCAATCCCGCAGAACCGCCCAGGCCAACGGAAAGACCACTGGAGAGCAGATGGGTAACAACTTCGCTGAGGGGGATGTTTAGTCGTTTGCGATTGAGTGCCAGGATTAATGGACTGAGGCTTTTGGCATAGCGTGATCCCCCGAAAAATCGTTGCACCAGATAAGAGAGAAAAATGCCAAAAAAAGGAAGAAAAATAACAACGGGGATCAGATACCATATTGGTTCGGTTTCACGCAAAGACTCACTGAATGCCTCTAAAAAAGCGACAAAAACATGGGCGCCTGCTGCGGCAAGAGAGGCAAGACAGCCGATTAATACGGCGAGCATGACTAAAAAACTGTTTTCTCCCCAGCGAGCATACCAGAAATGTAAAACGGGCAGGACGAAGTGACGCCTCAAGCGTAAAAAGAGTTTTTTCATCCCACTGTTTTGTTTGAATCTCATACTGTTTGGCTTGAGAATATTCTGAATAATATAAAATTGTATCCCGGAGACAAATTCTGCAACTACATTACTATACATCCGAGGCTGTTATTTTACAACTACTCTGCGTTTTTTGGTGTCAAGGAGGAGATTTTTTCTCTAAATTCTGCACAAGGAAGTTTTTCTTTTTCTATGGTTGATACAGAAATAGATTTCTTTTTTTATTGGAAACAGA
>CALGPR010000420.1 GCA_937960425.1 uncultured Lentisphaeria bacterium | reverse complement strand
TTGTTATAGAGTCTCTAATGTGGTTACAGTCCCAACTCTTTTTTCCAAAATTCAATGTTTGCAGCAACCGCTTTGAACCCGGTTCCGCCGGTAATTTCCCGTTTGGCAACGCTGGCAACCGGATCAAAAAGCGTCAGAAATTCAGCTGTCGCTTCAGGAATAGTCTGCTGCATTTCTGTCAGCGACACTTCGTTGAGGGCTTTGTTGTGTTCTTTGCAATATTTTACAAATGAGCCGACACGGTGGTGGGCAGTACGGAAGGGAACACCCAGTTCGACGAGTTTTTCTGCAAGATCAGTTGCCATTAGCGCAGGATCGCTGGCCGCGCGGCGCATGTTTTCACGATTAATTTCAATGGAGGCAATCATTTCCGGATAAATGCGGAGAATCATTTTTGCGGTGTCAAGTGCATCAAAGATTTGTTCTTTATCTTCCTGCAAATCCCGGTTATAGGTGAGTGGGAGACCTTTGCAGAGCGTCAGCAACGCCTGAAGCGCACCATAAATGCGTGCGGTTTTGCCACGGGAAAGCTCGGCAACATCCGGATTTTTCTTTTGCGGCATCAGGCTGGATCCGGTACAGAAAGAGTCACCAAGTTCGATGAAGGAAAATTCCTGAGAACACCATAAAATTAAGTCTTCACTCAATCGAGAAACATGCATGGCAAAAATTGCCAGCGCTCCCACAAATTCGATTGCAAAATCACGGTCAGCAACCGCATCCATGCTGTTGCGGGTAACACGCGGAAAGCCAAGCAATTCCGCAACCATTTCCCGATTGATCGGTAGTGTCGATCCTGCAAGCGCTCCAGAGCCGAGCGGCATTACGTTAATGCGTTTTTCACAATCGGTCAAACGCTCAATGTCCCGGGAAAACATCTCTACGTAAGCGAGGAGGTGATGGGCGAAAAGGACAACCTGAGCATGCTGAAGATGAGTAAAGCCCGGCATAATTGCATCAGAATTTTTTTCTGCCTGAAGTACCAACGCCTTTTGGAAATTTTTAAGTCCTTCAATCAGTACCTTGCATTCGTGCCGCAGATAAAGACGAATATCAAGGGCAACCTGGTCGTTGCGGCTGCGGGCACTGTGAACGCGGGCTCCTTCTGCACCAAGGATATCAATCAAGGCACTTTCGACGTGCATGTGAATATCTTCTTTGTCAATGGTGTATTCAAAGTCTCCACGATCGATACGTTCCTGGATTTTGTCAAGTTCCTGGCAAATTGCTTCTGCAGTGCTTACAGGAATAATCTTCTGGGCCGCAAGCATGGTTACATGCGCTTTACTGCCGGCAATATCCCAGGCATATAGTCGTTTATCGTAAGAAATCGATTCAGAGAACTGCTTTAAAATTTCGTTAGTGCTTCCTTCAAAACGACCGCCCCAGAGTGCCATGACCGTAACCCTTTATGTTGTACCGGCTCCTGCGCCGGATTGAGATTGTGTTATGAAATCCTTGCTAAAATAATCACTTTTGGCATATTTACAAGTTTTCAACACTTTTTTTAACCATCCTTGCCTTGTAATGAGGCGGGGAGGGGATACTTTAAATAGAAACACACAGGAGATTTCCCTATTTTTCAACAGCAAGGAAATGTTTGGATGATTCGTATTGGACGGTATAACAGGATGAGGGTAGAAAAGTTCGTTGCATTCGGAGCGTATTTATCCGACGGAAAACAACGTGACGAAATGATTCTCCTGCCGAAAAAATATTTTCCCGATCATATTGAAATTGATGATGAACTTGAAGTTTTTGTCTACCGCGACAGCAAAGATCGGCCCGTAGCTACGACTTGGCGCCCTTATGCTCAGGTCGGAGAATTTGCTGCACTTAAAGTCGTTGATGCCAATTGCGTTGGTGCTTTTATGGACTGGGGATTGGAAAAAGATTTAATGGTGCCTTTCCGGGAGCAGTTATCGCGAATGAAAGTCGGAAAATATTATCTGGTTAAAGTGTTGTATGATGATGTTACCGGCAGAATCATTGCCTCAAGCAGGATCGGCAACCTTCTCAAAGGGAACGATGTCCATGACCTTCAGGTCGGTGAGGAAGTGCGTTTGCTGGTTTGGGAAAAATCTCGGTTGGGATACAAGGTCCTTATCAATGAGAAATATATCGGTCAGATTTATGATACAGAAATTTTTCAACAACTGCGTATTGGGGATCGACTTCCCGGTTTTGTGAGCCGGATTCGAAATGATAATCGTGCCGATATCCGTTTACGGGCAGCAGGGTATCAGGGAATTATTGGCGAGAGTGCTGCTATCTTGGAAGTTTTGGAGGAAAATGGTGGATTCCTGCCGCTGAATGCCAAAAGTGATCCGGAAGCAATTCAAGCATATTTTTCCATGAGTAAAAGAGTCTTTAAACAATTGATCGGTAATCTATATAAAGAGCGCAAAATTACTGTGGCAGAAGATGGCATTCGCTTGGTGAAATAAGGAGCAGAGAGGATTTTGGATACAAGTTTTGAGATTACAGCAGTTGCTTTTGAGCCTCGGCTGATGAGTGACATG
>CALGPR010000419.1 GCA_937960425.1 uncultured Lentisphaeria bacterium | reverse complement strand
GAATATTCCTATTGCAGAAACGGTAATTACAACAGTATACCGGGATGACAACCGGGGATCTCATTTCCAGCCTTTCCGCGATTCGTGGCGAATTTTTCAGATTTTTCTTGCATCGTTTGCCAAGCCATTTTTCTTATTTGCTGGTAATGGGCTGTTTTCTGCTCTTCTCGACATATCCTGTTTCGCTTTTCTGTATCATTACGTAGTTGTTCCAATTGAGGCGGGACGGTTATTTTTCTCCGTGTTGATTGCCAGAGCAATTTCTCTGTGCGTCAATTATCTGATCAATAAAAAGGTGGTTTTCCGGACTTAGCGGATATCAAATCGAAAGCGTCCTTTTTATCAAGAATCGTTTGCACGATACTTGGCGCTTTGTGCATTGATTGCGACGTTGTCCTGGCTTTTGACTTGGGCCGGAAGTACTGTATGGCGCGGCTCCAATGTGGTGTGGGTGAAGATTGTTGTGGATGCGGCACTGTTTTTGCTCAGTTTTTTTCTTCAGAAATGTTGGTGTTTCGCTCCAGAAAAGTAGAAGCGCGCGGTATCATTTGGTAACTTTTTTTTTTGCTAATACCAGAAAGCCTTTTCCCGGAATTTCCGGAAAATTCTTTCTGGACTGCGCACAGGATTTTATAAAAAAAGCCTGCCATGCGGAAAGGTGCATGACAGGCCGGAAGGAGGGGCAGAAGGACCAGAACCGCCCCTCCCTGAATCAAAACAGGAGTTATTTCTGCTGGTTAATTGCCTGCCTGATTTCTGATTCCAGCGAATGATTTGCATGGTAGATAATGCGGGCAGCAAGTTCTACTGATACGATTGCCTTACGATATTCAGCGGGAATTCTTGCCAGACGGTCTTTGAATTCTGTCGTGAACAGTTTGGGCAAATGGGACAGGATAACTTCGTCTTCGATTAATTCAGGGTGCGATGACAGATAGTCGGCAATTTGCTGATTTTTGGCATTGATTGCCAGACTCAGTTCATCGGTGAGATCAGTCATCATTTTCCCGGTTGAACGGTGCATATTCATCAGCCAGTCTGCTTCGCGGCATGCAGCTTTCTTCAAAATGTCCAAGACTTCCGGAACTAATGTTTCTTTGACTTTATGGAACTCCTCTTCATCAAGCATCAGACCGGAGAGGATTTCATATGAGGAGGTAATCACACCGCATTTATTCGCGGATGCGTCCTTGATAATCATAATTCCAGCTTGTTGCAAGGTTTTACGAGCATCTGGAGTGATGAATGAGTTTGCACCTTCAACAATGGCCCGAGAGGAAGGTTTGCCGTTGGGCATGTAATCGGTAACATTGTTGGCATTGATGGTGCTGGGACGGCCGCCGCATGGAACGAAGATATCTGCATAGTTGTAAAGATTGTTTTGGAAAAGCAGAGAAAATTCACTGCGGGTTAACATCTTTTCTTTCAGCGCTCCATTTTCCCGAACCAGCATCCGGAAGAGTTCGCCATCTTCACCAGCGATGCTTTTGCTGTAGACAATGTAAGCCCCTTCGCTATGAAGTGCGTTTGGATCAAAGGCGTCAAGGTTTGCTTTCAGTACAATTTTACTCAAAGCATTACGATCAATTCCAGAGGGATCCCAAACGGCAGCCGGCCCGTCTGTAATCGCTGTGATTTTCAGTTTCGGATGAATGTATTTCCCGTCTTTTTTTGCGAGAATCAGTTTCATGAAGTTGCCAGCGACATCTCCCAGGGGGCCACCGGAAATTTTAACGGTAAATGGCGTCTTTTCCGGATCAATCGACAGTTCACGGAGCATTTTCAAGAAATACTGATAAACGCCGAAGCTGGTGACACCGTATTCCTTGTGGTTGATCCCGCTGCCGGGTTTGCCGGAAATCAAGCCTGATCCGAGAGTATAGCCGACTCGTTTTGCAAATTTGCCGATATGTTCGATCATGGTGTCAAACATGTTTTCATCGGGACCAATTTCAATAATTTCTTTGGTGCCAAGAAGATCACGAACACGCGGATCACGAAGTTTTCCGTTTTCATCACTGTTGATCAAGGTGACAAAAGCATCAAGAATAGCCCGTTGCGCTTCAAAGAGCGTTTCCATGCGTTCTGATTCCTGAGGAGGAACCAGAAGTTCAATCATCTTGGAACCACCTTCATAGATGTCTTTGTTTTTGAGGTGTTGCGTATGCGCCAGAACATAGACTTCCCGGAAAACTTCGTCGCGCGCTGCAGCGTAAAGGTCACCAGCTTCAAGCGGGTTAGCATTGGTTTTGGGAATTACGGTACGCCAACCACCGCGGGCAATCTCCGAAAATCGGATTTGGAATCCGAATGCACCGTTGCGGTAGAAGAAAAATACTCCAAACGGCCGCATTGCGGGGAATGCTTGTGTATAGAGTGGTGAAAGGTTCTCGTAAAACTTCATAAAAGAGGGATCCAACCGGAAGGAAAGAGCACTCTTGTTTTCCGAGTAGAAATTGGTTTTGAGCGTATGATCGATGAAATCCAACGCGCCGAGGAAAATATTACGGGTTAAGAAGTCTTTTTCTCGGATGCCGCTGTTGATTTTCATAATGGCAGCACGCAGTTCATCATGTTTGACTTGATAAGCTGCATCATCATAGTGCTCTGGGTCGAAACGAAGGGTAAAAAGCTCGACAAGGGCTTCCGCTAAATTGGGATAGATCACGAGGAAACGTTCGATATCTGCTGCATTGTAGGCACTGTTGTCGATAAAAGCGAACTGGCTGTGAAGAAATTCCATGATAGCCCGGATAATATTGCATTCGGGAATGGCAATTTTATGACGAATTACCAGTTCATGATGAAAGAGGTCGTCACATTTAGTCCAGTAAAGCACTTTCAGAGTGCGGATTAATTCTGCCATTTTTTCCGGAGTGCTTTCGCCGGTAACATAAAAACTGGCGATAGAAACATTCTGGTGATCGAAGTCGTTAGGTTCTCCTGCAGAAAGAAGCTCACGCCAGTAGGCTCGTTCGATATCAAAACCGGAACGGGAAATTGCCGCAACCATTTTCCCAAGGAAACTGTCTTTTCGCGGGTTTCCCGGACAGGCAAGAACGACGCGGAAGTGGTTAGGGGCGTAATCCTTATCGTGCTCAATTGCGACAGCTACATATTCCTTGTCCTGGATTTGGATTGCCATATGC
>CALGPR010000418.1 GCA_937960425.1 uncultured Lentisphaeria bacterium | reverse complement strand
TTATTACTGTGAAGAAGATATCGGAGAACAAACCCGAAATTTTCTTCCTGATTTCTACGTTGATATCACCCCCCTTGCAGAACGGAAAGCGGAAATTATCCGCTGCCATGTCTGCCAGAATGAAAATGACATTCTTGCAACACGCACAATGTTGCAAAATAAATTTCGCGGATACGAAAATGAATGCGGCTATGCAGAAGGGTTTAAAAGTGCCCGCCCTCTTTCAGAGACATTCCGACCACTTCTGCTGGAACTGTCGCTCTTACCATAATTCCCATGAACAGCCAAAGGAAAGAAGGAAGATTATGTTGAAAAGCCGTTTTGTAAAGCAATGTTTTTTCGCGGCCAGCCTCTTTGGAGCCGCAGCATTTGGTGGCGAAAAGTCAGAGCTGGCTATTGCGCCATTTAAAGCGGATATTACGCCGCCGATGGGAGCCCCTCTGGTCGGCGGCTTGAATGATCCGACATCCAGTGTCGAACATCCAATTTATGCAAAAGGTTTTGTCCTTCGCGATGCAGATAAAACTGTCGCCTTCGTCGCATTCGACTATACCGGGTTATGCAACCGGAGCTATTCAGAAATGAAAAACACTATTGCCGAAGCGATCGGGACAGATCCTGATCACGTTGCGGTAGTCTCCCTCCATCTGCATACTGCCCCCGGTCCCGATACCGATACACAACTGGTAATTGATCAATTAAATGACCCTACCATGGTGCAATGTACGGATTTGAAAGACTTTGAATCGGTAAAAACGAAAGTAGCGCAAGCGGCGGCGGCTTCGTTGGAAAAGCTTCAGCCCGTCACCGCCATCGGGAATGCTATGTATCCGGTAGACCGCGTTGCCTCGAATCGCCTGATGGTCTCTCCGCTGGGTGGAGAAGCCGGTACGCGTTGGTCGAGCTGTGTTGACGAAGAGTATTACGCAGCACCGGAAGGATTAATTGACGGATTTCTGCGCTCGCTAACTTTCTATAACGACGACCAACCGCTGCTGACAGTACACTTTTATGCCACCCATCCGCAAAGTTTCTACGGTGACGGGCGCATTACCTATGATGTTCCCGGCATTGCCCGTGAGGCCTTGGAAGAAGAAACCGGCGTATTTCAGATCTACTGCAACGGTGGCGGCGGGAATATCGCAATGGGAAAATACAATCGGGGGACCCCTGCAGATCGGGCAGCCCTTGCCGATCGGATTCTTCATGCGATGAAAATGGCAAAGACAAAAGAACGTAAAGAACCCGTTTCTTCCTTTGACTGGGCCGTGGAAAAGATGATCATCACCCAACGTACTGAACCAGAATGGCAGGACGATTTCAATCGTGCCCGCCTGGTGGATAAAAGCAAAGAAGGCTGGGAACGCCTGATGGGCGCAATGGTTCTGGCTTTAAATGAACGGCTCCGCAACAATCCGGAATTTGAACTCAACGCTCTGGCGATCGGCAGCGCGCGCATTCTTACATTTCCGGGAGAGCCCTTTGTAGAGTATCAGTTGGCAGCACAGAAGTTTGCACTGCCCAATATTATGTACTTCTCCGGCTATAATGACTTTGCCCTCCAATACGTCCCGACCAAAGAGGCTTTTTCCGCCGGTGGTTACGAGCCCACCTGGTCATTTACGCCGGAAAATGAAGCACTGTTCATGCAATCCATTCAAAATGTTCTGGCGAAATTAGAACAACAAAATGCAACAGAAAGAGACCGCGAATGAGTGTATGGGACTGGCTGGTAGTTGGGATTCCCCTTTTCACAGTACTTGCAATCGGCGTAATGACGCAACGTTACGTCAACAGCGTTTCGGACTTTCTTTCTGCCGGACGCCGTGCAGGCCGTTATCTGATCGGAGTTGCAACTGGCGAGGCAATGCTCGGGTTGATTACCGTCATTAATTACTGTGAGATCTACTACAAATCCGGCTGGTCCTTCTTTTTCTGGCAAAACCTCACCTACGCGGCCGTTTGGATTATGGCAATAACCGGGTTCGTCAATTACCGTTACCGGGAAACACGTGTTCTCACGATGGCTGAACTATTTGAACGCCGTTATTCCCGCAATTTCCGCATTTTTGCCGGAATCTTGACCTTTGCTGCGGGAATTGTCAATTATGCAATTTTTCCAGCGGTTGGCGCTCGTTTTTTGATCTATTACTGCCAACTTCCAGACTATCTCAATATTGGCGGAATACAACTGCCGATGTTCCAGACTTTGATGGCACTCTGTCTGCTTTTTGCTCTGATTATCGTGTTGAAAGGAGGACAGTTGACAACAATGGTAACCGACTGCCTTCAAGGAATTTTCAGTTACTTCGTCTTTACCATATTGCTGTTGGCAGTCATCTGGTGCTTTTCAGGCGTAGAATTTAAAGAAGCTCTTCTGAACCGCCCTCCTGGTGAATCTTTGTTGAATCCCTTCGATACCTCTAAAACAACAGATTTCAATGTCCTTTTTGTCCTGCTGGCAGTCTTTACAGCAATTTATACGCGAATGGCTTGGCAGGGAACTCAGGGGTATAACTGTGCTGGGGCATCTCCGCATGAACAGAAAATGGGCGGGTTGATCTCGTCCTGGCGTTACAGTTTTACCCCGATGATGACGATTATCCTGGCAATTGGAGCGTACACCTTTCTGAACCATGCTGACTTTGCACCGCAAGCGGCAGCGGTCACCAACGAACTGGCAACCAGAATTGTCGACGCCAATCCAGCGGTTCAAAATACACTGCGAACCCAAATGCTTGTCCCGGTGGCACTGCGAAGTTTCCTGCCGGTTGGGTTGGTTGGAGGTTTCGCCGCAGTTATGATCTTCATGATGATCAGCACAGACACCACCTATTTACATTCCTGGGGCAGTATCTTCGTCCAGGATGTTATTCTGCCTATCCATGGAAAACCATTGCAGCTGAAGACACAAATGCTTTTATTGCGCTGTTCTATCGTCGGAGTTGCGCTCTTTGCGTGGGTGTTCAGCAGTTTCTTTGGCCAGGTGGATTACATTATCATGTTCTTTTCCATCACCGGCACAATTTATCTCGGCGGGGCCGGCTCCGTCATCATTGGCGGACTGTACTGGAAACGTGGCAGTACAGCAGGAGCGTATACGGCAATGTTGATTGGTGCAGTAACGGGTATTGGAGGATTCCTGCTGCAACATTTCTGGTCCCGCGGGCTCTTTCAATTCTTATCAGACCATTACCCGGAAGTTCTCCGCTTTATAGCAGATGCAGTCAACTGGGCAAACAATCATATTGTCATTGCCCACTGGGAATTGACTCCGGAACGCTTTCCTCTTACCGGAATGGAAATTTCAGTTATGGGAATGATCCTGGCAATTCTCGGCTATATTGCCGTATCGTTGTGCAGCCATCAAGGGGCTTTTGATCTGCCGAAACTTCTTAACCGGACAGATGGGAAATGTTCCGGACTGTCGTGGCGCGAGAACGGTAAATTTAACTTCAAAGCACTTCTCGGGATTTCTGATGAGTACACTCGAGGAGATCGAATTGTCGCCTATACTGCTACAGGATGGACATTGTATAACCTTCTGCTTTTTGGGATTATTGTCGTGTGCAATCTCTTCGTAAAACCGTGGAGTAATGAATTCTGGTACAGTTTTTTCCGATGGTACACGATCCCCGTCGCCCTCGCAGTTGGAGTTATTACCGCAATCTGGTTTTCGCTGGGGGGAATCCGAGATCTGACCCGGCTTTTCCGCGCACTGAAAGCGCCGCACGAAGAATCTGAATCAGACAGCGGCTTCGTCGATACCTCACACGACAATCCTTAAAACCGCGCCATAGTACATTAGTCAGTTATGCAAAAGCCAGATATGGGAAGGAAAAACCTTTTGCGAGGAAGATTCTTTTCTTCTCGCGCTCTTCTTTTTTCCAACCTGTTCGAGTAACATTAGTTCACTTGGTAACCCAATTGGATCAATGCGAATTTGAAAATTCGGCCCCTCAACAGGGTAAATGCCATCAGTTTCCTGGTATTAAATTCCGCTGTCACAAAGATCACATTCAGCGCATCTCCCCATTTGCTACGCAGCGGTTACAAACCATTCATGTTGACTTTTACAACGCCCACCGATTCAAACGTCGGCCGCTGATTCCACCAGCGACGACGTGTTCGTGAAACAAAACACCGCTCCACCACCCAATTATGCATCCACTTATTCTCCCGACGGAAACGTGTTCGAAAAACTGCAAATCACGCAGAACGATTCCTCAAATAATTCCGATTCCATAGGCGACAACGTATTCGAGAAACTCGTTTTCGAAATTGATTTGCCATATAGTCATTATACTCTTCTTTATAAT
>CALGPR010000417.1 GCA_937960425.1 uncultured Lentisphaeria bacterium | reverse complement strand
AATTCTGGACTATCTTTGAAAAAGCCAAAAGTTGCGGGGTATTTTACTTTTGGGGACATAGTTATGAAATGATGAATGACGAAACCCTCTGGGCAGAATACGAAGATAAACTTCAACGCCTTTCAGCCAATCCGGAAGTCAAATGGGTCAATGTCGTTGACCTCGTAAAAAATTGACCACAAACATGTTCTTTTGTATTGATGCAGAAAAGAAGATTTATTTTCTTTCTGCATCAACCATTTTAACAACCAGCTACAGAAATAACGGCATCCGTCCCGGCCCTCTGCGATCGAGATTGCCACTACGGAGTTCAATATCCAATTCGGCAATTAAGCGCGCCTGATCCGCGGGAAATCGCCCACCAAGGGGAAAAGGATTCGAAGAGTGGTTCGCTCGAAAAACCGTCTGTTCCAACTTCACTTTGGCAAGAATTTCCCGTAATTCTTCAACTGCCTCATATTCACTTACCGGTTCATATCCACACGGCCCCGGCATCCCGGGGATCGGAATATATCGCAGTGCAGAAAGCAACCGAGGCTGCATCCGATTCAATGTCTCAACTGTTTTTGAAATATGTTCCGAGCGCAACACCTTCCCTCCTAAACCGAGTAAAATCATCACAGAACACCGGAAGCCCAGGCTTTGCACCCGAGTGACTGCAGAAATCATCTCCTCCACAGATTCTGTCTTTCCGAAAAGATCCAGTACTGTTTGTGAGCCGCTTTCGAGGCCGAGGTAAAGAGTATTGAGCTGAAGCGCCCTGAGCGCCTTCAATTGGGAAAAAGACTTTGAGGCAATAGAACTGCCATTGGCATAACTATTGACCCGTGCCAGTTGCGGAAATACAGCTCGAATTGCTTCAAGGTATAATGTTAACCGCTCAAAGGGTAAAGCCATCACATCGCCATCAGCCAGAAAAATCCTCCGCGCGGTGGGGTATTGCTGTCCTGCTTCTGCAATTTCCGTTAAGACTTCCTCGCAATTCCGCAAGCGGTACCTGACGCCTTTATACATGCCGCAAAACTTACACTGATTATGTGGACAGCCGTAAGCGACCTGAAAAATCAATGAGTTTGCCTCCGCAGGCGGGCGAAAGAGAGGCTCAACATATTTCATCGTTTGTCACTCAAGTATAAATTACATTTATCAATCAAATATTCCAGTAGAGTCTCCGGAGCGGCGGCTCCACTGACAAAGGCATCCCATTGTCTCCGCGCTTCCTGGAAATCCTCATCCTGCAAAACGATTCCTTGACCATAACTGTCTGAAAAATTTGCTGCACTCCAAGCGACATCCCGGCAAATCAACTCGACTTTCGGGCGGGGAACCATTGTTGCCAGTAAAACCAGAATCCGAGCCAACATCGTTCGATCAAACGGGCACATATCAAACCACAGCACTACAGTATCTTCAGGTTCTGAAGACAAAAGTATCCGGTGTATCCTGTCCAGTTCCTCTTCAATCGACTCCAGAGAACGCCCCGGAGCCAGCGGCAAAAGCTCCTGAGCACGTATCTGATTGAATTTTTCCAGACTGGAACAATCGTTATCGACCGGCAATCTGCCCTGCAAATAATTTTCTCGCCATACCAGTACTTCCCCTGGTAAGCCAGCTTGCGTCCATTCTTCGTAAGCACAATCTCCATTCAAAATATTTATCTGACGCATAGTCCACCATCCTTCATTTGCCAGAGGTAAAGTGAAGCCAGAGAACCGTATGGAGAATAACGTCTCCGAAAATACTCAAATTCTCTTGCCGAGAGCTGTGCAAGTCCATTCAACAGGATAATCCCGCGGCGGATTCCCAAATCATGAAAACTCAATACGTCTGGCCGTCCCAATGCAAAAAGCAGCAACATTTCAGCCGTCCAGACGCCTACGCCTTTCAGCTTGACCAATTCCTTAATCACCTCCGCATCGGGCAACATTGCCAGAGACTCAAAATCAATTGTCCCGGAAATTTTTGCGTCCGCAATCCCGCGCAAATATTCAATTTTTCGTCCGGAAAGTCCGCAACTGCGCAAGTCATCAAAAGCCGCACTCAAAAGAGATTCAGCTGTAATCTTGCCTAAATGTATTTCAACACGTTGGAAGATCGCCGCTGCTGCCTTGACTGCCAATTGTTGAGAAATGATACTCTGCACCAACGCGTAGAATAAATCCCCAATACATTCAAATCCCTCCAGCGGCCCGACTTGTTCTACAACCGGAAGAAATTCCGGAGCCTGACGGCAAAGTGCAAAACAGTCTGCTTCCGTTACTTCAAATTTCATAAAAGCCACCCGTTTTCTGAAAAGGTACCGTTTTTTTGCAAAAAAACAAA
>CALGPR010000416.1 GCA_937960425.1 uncultured Lentisphaeria bacterium | reverse complement strand
GAATTATCGAGAAATTATTGAATATTTTTATCCAACAGATACTCCGTTCCGGCAGTTACTGCTGTTGCACAGTAATCAAGTCCGAGAAAAGGCTTTGAGGATTTTTGAAACTTCCGGGATGACCCTTGATCGACGAGTGGTCGTTGCAGGTGCAATGTTGCATGATATTGGTATTGGAATGTGCCATGCCCCCAAAATCCTTTGTGTTGGACAAGAGCCTTATATCGCGCATGGCGTGATTGGAGGGAGGATGTTGCGACAATATGGGGAAAAATATCGTATTGATTTGGAACCATTGGCTCGCATTTGTGAACGCCATACCGGAAGCGGATTGACAGTGGAAGATATCAGGCGTCAGAACCTCCCGATTCCGGAACACAATTTTTTACCAGAAACACCAGAGGAAAAGTTGATTTGTCTGGCGGATAAATTTTTTTCTAAATCCGGGAATCAAAAGGAAAAGTCAATCGATAATATTCGTCAGGCTTTGGGAAAATTTGGGAATGATTCTGTTGAACGGTTTGACCAGATGTGCAGTTTGTTCGGGATAACCAATGCCACATCCAAAGCATAGAAGAATCAAGAAAAATTTCCAGTTTTCAAGTGGGATTGCCCTACAGCTTAATATGCAAGGGTAGCTTGATGCTTACAGAGGCCTGTCAGTATACCAATCAATCTTTCCGAGCCGAAGGCTGACTGCGTCTCGTTTATTTCAAGCTGGCTTCTGAATTTATCGTTGCGGACTTGTTATTTCGCCTTTTTATGGTATAGTAACATAGCTTTAGAGCGTATGGCGCTTGTCGTTTTTGTTTTTGCGCTTCTAACGGATTTATTTTTTGGTTGTTATGAATAGGCAATTTTCTTTCCTGACATTGCTGACAGTTGAAGTCGTAGTTAGTTGCCCGTTCGCAATTACTTCCCGGTAATGCGGACGGGAAAAGACGTGGTACCTTGATTCCGGTACTCCGCATAAAATTCTTCCGGGATTGCCAGCACACTTATGGTTTTTATTGATCCCCATGGCCCCGTGCGGCAAATGAAGAATTATTCCGTTTCTTCTTCTGGCCCCTTTGAGAATTGTAAATTTCCACAAGAATATGCAACAAAAAAGAGGGGTTGCAAACAATGATTTTCTAGGTTTTGAAATATGACAACGACCACATCTTCTTCCTGCCCGATTCAAGCCAATGGGGCACAAATCGCGATTAAGACACTTGAATCCCTTGGTGTTGAACTCTGCTTTTCTTATCCTGGAGCTGCTGCTGTTGAGCTCCATCAGGCTCTTGCCGATTCAACAATCCGAACCGTATTACCACGCCATGAACAGGGAGGTGCATTCGCTGCTGATGGTTACGCCCGTGCAACCGGCAGAGTCGGTGTCTGTATGGCAACCAGCGGGCCAGGAGCAACAAATCTTGTTACCGGAATTGCTGATGCCTTTATGGATTCTGTGCCAATGGTGATCTTTACCGGTCAAGTCGATTTAGATCAGATCGGTACCAATGCTTTTCAGGAAGTCGATATGATCGGTATGACTCGGCCGGTCGTTAAGCACAGTTATTTAATTACCGATGTCAATGAGGTAGAAACGACAATTCGGGAAGCCTTTGCTTTAGCCCAAGCTGGGCGCAAAGGGCCGGTGTTAATCGATTTTCCCAAGGATGTTCAAAAACAGTTTCCGGATAAGCCTAAACGTGATGAAGCACGGTTGTTCCGGCCTTCTCCGGGTGGACTTACCCTTGAAGCTTTGAAAATTGTATCAGAACTGATTCGCCGTTCTGACCGACCTTGTATTTATGCTGGAGGGGGAATCATTACCGGCGAAGCAGCTTCGGAATTGCGAATCTTTGCCGAGGGGAATCATATCCCTGTAGCGACGTCCCTGATGGGGATCGGGGCCTTTCCGGAAGATCATCCGCTGGCACTGAAATTTTTTGGAATGCACGGTAATTACTGGGCTAACCGGGCTGTGAATGAGTGTGATTTACTGTTGGTTCTTGGGGCTCGTTTTTCTGATCGTTCCACTGGTGACAGCCGATGTTTCGCTGCTGGGGCAACCATCGTTCATATCGATATTGATGACTCGGAAATTAACAAGATTATTCGCGCGGACTATGGGTTTCATGCTGACGTGCGTACGGCGTTGGCTCAACTGAATGAACACTTGCAATATCGTTCCCGTGAAGAATGGTTTACCCGAATCGCGGAATGGAAAACAGAACATCCATTGATTTGTCACCCGGCCAAAGGAATTTTAAAGGCCCAACAGGTTATTGCTGCTCTGGACAAACATACTGAAAGTAATGCAATGATTGTCCCGGGTGTGGGACAACACCAGATGTGGGCCGCTCAATTTTATACTTATCGGCGCCCTCGACAATTGCTGACTTCCGGAGGGCTCGGCTCCATGGGATTCGGGCTGCCTGCGGCAATAGGGGCGAAGCTGGCTTGTCCTGACGAATGCGTGATTAATGTTGATGGAGACGGGTCATTTCAAATGAATATCCAGGAACTCGGAACGATAGCTGCGGAGCAGATCGGGGTGAAAATGGTGGTTTTAAATAACCAGCACCTGGGTATGGTGGCACAGATAGAAGACCTTTTCTATCGAGGAAAACGTGGTAATACGGATTTACGATGCGGCGAAGAGGCACTGCCAAGTTTTGTCGGAATTGCCAATTCTTACCGAATTCCCGGACGGGATGTCTGGACGCAAGAAGAACTTGACGAGGCAATCGTTGAGATGTTAAACACGTCGGGGCCGTTCCTGTTGGATTGTCATACAGTATATCAGGATCACGTTTTGCCAATGATTCCCGCCGGAAAAACTTATCGGGAAATTATTCTTGAAGATTGACCGATAGAGGTAGTGTCAAAAGTAATATG
>CALGPR010000415.1 GCA_937960425.1 uncultured Lentisphaeria bacterium | reverse complement strand
CTCGCGCAGGATCGTCCTGCTCAATCCAGTAAAAATCATGAATTTTTCCATCTCCGGAAAAGTTTTCCGGTAATAAACCGGCATTGACCCGGTGAGCGTTAAGAATGATTTCGCTTTGTTCCTGCTGGCGAAAAATCCGGGTCAAGCGTGATACTGGAACACGGTTCGATTCGATCAGGCTCCGGAGAACAGTGCCGGGACCGACAGAGGGGAGTTGATCGACATCTCCAACCATAACCAGTGTTGCTTCATTTGGAATTGCCTTCAAGAGCGACACCGCCAGCTGCAAATCCAGCATAGACACTTCATCAACAATTAAAAGCTCCACATCCAACGGCTCGTCGCGTCCAGCCTGAAACCCTCCACTGGCTGGATCAAAAATCAATAGGCGATGAATCGTTCGGGCAGTAATTCCGCATGATTCTGAAAGTCGTTTTGCTGCGCGTCCGGTGGGAGCCGCAAGGGAAACCTTGATCTTGGCTTCATGAGCACGCCGAACAATCTCTCCAATTACTGTAGTTTTTCCTACCCCGGGGCCGCCGGTAATAACACTGACCGGGGATGCTGCGACACGTTCAACAGCAGCAAGCTGTTCCTCTGAAAATTTTGTTTCTAACTGAACCGCAGCCAGAAGTTTTTCCCCGTAATGCTTTCTGGCGGCAAGCAATCGATCCAGTTCAACGGCAAAATCACATTCAGCACGATAAAGAGCAGGAGAATAAATCAATCCCAGATCCGCAATGACCAGATGCCTCTGCAAAGCTTCCTGCAACGCTTTTTCTGCCTGAACAGTTTCTACATGAAGTAATTTTGCTGCCTCATTCACCAACAAATCCGGCGGATAGCCGACATTTCCATTGAAAGTCATTGTGTTCAGGGCAAACACCATCCCCGCAAGCAATCGCATGTTTGCGTCCGGTTGAATCCCCATTTCGCGTGCGATAGCATCGGCTTTTAGGAATCCGATACCGTTGACATCCTCTGCCAGTTGGTAAGGATTGGAACGGACAACTTCTATAGTTCGATCTCCATAAGTTGCAAAAAGTTTCCGGCAATACGCCGGAGTAATTCCAAGTCCTTGTAAAAAAATCAAAGCATCCCGTTCGTGGCGGCGGGAGTCCCATGCCTCCTTCAACGCAGCAATCTTTTTTTTTCCTAACCCGGGAACTTCTTTGAGCCGCGCAGAATATTTATCCAAAACTTCAGCAGTTTTCTCTCCGAACGTATCAACGATAGCAGCAGCAATTTTCTCACCGATTCCAGGAATGAACCCACTTGCCAAATACCGTTTCATTCCTTCAGCAGTACTTGGAAGGACATAACGAAATTCCCGAACCCGTAATTGACGGCCGTATTCACTATGAGACTCCCAGATACCGGATGCCTCAATCAAACGCCCTTCTTCCAAGCCAGGAAGGATTCCTTTGAGAATCATTTCCTGCCGGCTCTCACCGACCAGAGCACAAACACAATATCCGTTGTCCGGATTAGTATAAATCATCCGGACAACTTCACCGCGCACTGTGGCGACAGTCAATTGCGATGTGACTTCCGCCATCGACAAAAGTCCCGGGCATTTGACTTATTTACGTAAACGCATGTGCGGGAAGAGCACAACGTCGCGAATGGAATCCGCACCAGTTAATAAAATCACTAACCGGTCAATTCCAATTCCCATGCCACCAGCAGGCGGCATACC